>NCGC01000027.1 GCA_002281475.1 Methylophilales bacterium 28-44-11 | reverse complement strand
CTCGATGAACATTGCTGTACTCCTACCTTCTCGTTTAGTTGCAGAAAAACTCATGATCACAATATCTTGATACTCTTCTTTAAGCAGTGCTTCAACTGTCTGAGCACATATGGATTTACCAGTTCTCTGCGATGCGTGCAAAAACGTTCCTGTGCTGCGCATCCAAACCCTTTCCCTTATTAATGAATAGGCTTTTTCTATTACAGGGGTAACAATCACAAAATCTCTAGTGACAACAGGGTGACGATTGATTAGTTTTTCACGCTCTGCATGACTCAAAACAAAGATATCCATACATCTCTCAATTCATAAATAAAATCATCATTTTTTATTAAGTAGTTTTTTTATGTCTGGCATTGGAGTTGGCATCAATGAGGCGCGATTAAAACTAGAAAAATCGAGATCATCTGTTTTGGTTTGCTCAGGCCTTGGAGATATCTTCCTCGGCAATCCAGTCTCCTTGGCCAATCTCACCGCTTCAGTGGCATTTTGTGGATTTAAATCTTTAGTTTTTCTGGTGGTTTTTTTATTTCTTATTGAAAGGAAGTTCATGTAAGCCTGTACAGGATCGACAAACTTGGAGACAGCCAAAAGTTTTTTGGAAACTAGACTATTGATTATTTTTCTTGTTTTCCAACTATGCTTCGTATATTGCCAACGACCCATTACTTTAAGAAAACCTAGCTCAGACCCATTTGGTAGAAATGCCCTTACTTGTCGTAAATTTCTGGGATCAATATGAATCTTTAGACTTTTCCCTACTAAACCGGCTGCTTGTGAAAGTGCTCCATTTGTGTAGCGTTCTCTTTCAAATACGATATATGGCCTCCTACCTGACTTTATCCCTGTCTAATGGTGATAGAAATGAAGTTCCTTCGTTTGGAGTAGCATTGTATTGCGCAACATATATTGCTAATAGCTGCTCAATTTCATCAGCGCGGATTTTATATTTCACAGCTACATCTTCGGCATTTTTTGCCCTGCCTTTTAAAGGATTAGAACCTGTGGTACTAGGTAATCTCTGAAATAGGTCTGCAGCAACTTTCTCGAAAAACCTTTCTTGAATGCTGCGCCGTTCGAAATGTGCAACCGGACCCCAGTTGATGGACATTCCCAAACTATCCCTGACATCGGTTTGAATAATTTTGGCTAAGTGTGCAAGAGCACCATCAAGGTAGATGGTGTTCCAAGCTATGCCTTTGCATTCATGAATAACTTCATGTGGCAATCCAGCTTTTTCAGGATAACTGAGTCCTGGAATGCTAATTTCCAACCTTTGAGGTGGATCAATCGCATTACGTAAAACGTCAAGTAAATCGGTCGCGCTAATTTGACTGCGATAGATAACTGCATAGGCTAAAATCGCTCTAGAAATGGACTCAATTAATGTGATTAGCCATAAGCGATCAAGTTGTACATCTATTTCGAATGCTTCAGGCGTAACAAAATCAACTGAAAAAAATGCGTCAATGTTATAGGCATCGAACTGTACTGCATCAAAAGGTTCTTCATGGTTCAGAAAGCTCGAATGTCCAGTACCGACGGCTAAATGAGCAATTGAATCCTGCTCTTCACGTACTCTGATCCCCCTAGAAAAATGTTGATTAAGTACAGTATTCACATACTTTCTAATGCTAGTAATACCCAAATGTTTAGTATTGAATGGCCATTCATTATCTTTAACACCCTTTTCTCTTAGATATTTAATGAAAACATGATGTAATTGTTTGGGTGAAATTTTCTTTTCATGAGTATTCATTCCAAAGCTGTTTTTTTTGAGTATTAAATTTTTTAATTTTTTGTCTAGATCGGGATATTTATTGAGCGTCAGCTGCAATAATCCAGACAAGCCTCCTTGATCTTCTTTAAACTTGTGTTTAATGTCAGCAGTTCTTACGTAGTCCTTGGTTCGTGCAAAAGGGATAAGTGCGTTAAATCCAAGAATTTTTCCATCGGAGTCAAGCTGTAGACATTTTTGTAGGAGACTTGCGATTGATGTTCTATGTACATTTGTTGCCAACTCGATATCGACAAGAAATTGGTTATCTAGATACATTTTTACTGCTTTGCATCTTCGATTAAAAAGTTCTCTACTTTCTTCACTAACGATATTCTCTGGCAGTTCTGGCCATGACTCTATTGGCGGTGCCTGTGCGAGAAGCGAAGCTCTACTGAGACGAATTTTATCCATGATATTGCCAAGTCGTTTTTAAGCCGAAAGTGGATTTTTCAAGGTTCAACTCAACAACACCAGCTATCGCCAATCTAACCAATACACCAAGAACAATGGACGAATCGAAATTATCAATAATTTCAAGTAACCCTTGAATATTACCTTTCATCTGTTTTTTTAGGAGGCCAATTAATGCTACATGACATTCACTATGTTGGCTTTTTTTGATGACATCTGCGTACCCAAGTGGTTTTAGCCACCTTAGTGCGACCTTTACTCTTGGTTTAAGATATGTGTCATTAATGATTATGTATTCAACATGCTCTTTTGAGGCTGCAGCGGCCTGTGCGTTGAATTGAGACTGATTGGATGGTTCTTTTTTGTTTGTGCCAGCTTTAACTTCATGCCATTGAGTTCGGCCATCTTTTAGAGTGACTACAGCATCTAGCTCAGTTGCACGAGTTTCGGTTCCATCATGTGAAATAACTTGTTTGGGAGCTAAATTAAATGATTTGACTTGAGGGTCTGATTCTAAGCATAACCAGTGGATTAGCTGCCTATCGCTAGGCAGAATCCAATTAGAATTGGTCTTAACGCTATATACAAGCCACAAATTACTCCCACCCTTAGCACGGGCACTATAGGCTTTTTTTATACTTGTTCTTTGGCTTGACTTTAATGACACACCAGGGCTGTGCATATCCCCTCCTAGATCATATACAGCATACCTGTAGAACGTATTGGCTTAATATTTGAACTTTTAGTTATTTCGGCACAAATGTCAAGAAATTAGTTATGTTTTAAGAGCTAATTCCTTAAATTCAATTAAGAGGTGAAATTTATTATTGACGCTAAGTAACTGAATTATTGAAAATCAATGAATAAATAATATTTATATAATCAGTTCAGCGGACTCCCTATTCGCTAGATAGGCTTTAAAATAGACTCATCAATAAAAACTAGGCATATCAAAAATGATATCTGGTGAAAAACATTACATCCAACAATCAGATCTAACATTTGACGTGCTTAAACGTAAACCTGATGCACATAAAGGTAATCACGGTTGCATAGCAATTGTTGGCGGTGATGATGGAATGCTAGGCGCATTATTATTAGCCTCTAGAACAGCATTATTTTGTGGTGCAGGACGAGTTTACGCATTCGCTTTGTCCAAAGACAAACTCTCTGTTGATTGCAATCACCCTGAGGTAATGTTTAAATCTATCGATGATTTTCACGTAATGATTGAGTCTATGGACTCAATTGTGATTGGGCCAGGTTTGGGACAATCTTTATTAGCAGAGAAACAACTTCATGAATGTCTCTCCTCGGATAAACCTCTTGTGATAGACGCAGATGCGCTTAATCTTATCGCCAAGCATCAGCACTTAGCACAGATGCTTCGAGAAAGAAAATTTGAGAGTGTCATTACGCCGCATCTGGGTGAAGCGTCTCGCTTATTAAAACAAAGCATCACTAACATCCAACAGCACCGAGAGGACACTGCATTGTTGTTGGCCAATACTTTTCAATGTATCTGCGTATTAAAAGGCGCAAACAGTATATGTGCAAATAATCAGGGTGATTACAGTGTTAACCCAACTGGTAATGCAGGCTTAGCATCAGCCGGCACTGGTGACGTACTGAGCGGGTTAATTGGAGGCTTAATTGCACAAGGCATGGCTTGCTTTGATGCCCTCAAGCTAGCTGTCTATGTACATGGTCAGGCTGCCGACAATTTAGTGGAAAGCGGTATCGGCCCTATTGGCTTAACCGCATCAGAAGTCACTATTGAAATAAGAAATATGCTGAATAAACAGTTGGGTTAACCACCCTATTGTTTATTTCGCTGACAATTTAACTTTAGGTAAACTAAGGCTTAAGCGCGTAAGACAAAACAGCATCACCCTGTTTGTAACCAAAAATTGAGCTGCCTCCACTTGCTACTGCGATGTATTGCACACCATCCACCGTATAGGTGATAGGGGGTGCATTCACACCAAAATCAGATTTTCCTTGCCAAACCAATGCCCCATTATCGCTATTGTAGGCATTGAACTGTCCATTGCCCTCCCCTGTAAATACCAAGTTTCCTGCTGTTGCCAATACTCCACCAATCAGCGGCTGTGATGTTTTAACTTGCCACAACACTTTACCTGAGACTAAATCAATCGCTGACAGCAAACCCCAACGTGGATCATTGGTCGGCTCACTGGCTGCATAGCGAATAGGTGGTTTGCCGTCTTTACCAGGATTTTCATGTAAAGTGTATTTAATAGGTGCATGAATAGCGGCTACAAATACACGTTGATGAACTTCATCCACACTGACTGGAGACCAGTTTGCACCTCCTAAAATACCAGGGTAGACCACAGTGCCTTCAAATGTCGCCTTTTTGAATAAATTAAGTTGTGGCACAAACGCCTCGGACTTTTTAATCAACTTGCCAGTGACACGGTCATGAATAAAAAACCAACCGGTTTTGCTGGCCTGCCCTACTGCTGGTATGGTTTTACCATTGAATTGATAATTAAACAGCACAGGTGGACTGGCGAGGTCATATCCCCATAAATCATGGGGGACTTGCTGGTAATGCCATTTCAATTTTCCTGTTTCTGTATCTAAAGCAATCAATGAGACTGTATATAGATTATCGCCTGGACGAGAAATATCGTTCATTTGTGGCGAAGGATTGCCGGTACCAAAATATAGGGTGTTGGTGGTTGCATCCACGGCGGGGGTACTCCAAGCAGAACCACCGCCAAATCGCGAGGCGTCTGGATATTTCGCAATATCTGTTTTTTCTTGTGCAATATCGCGATTGAATTGCGCGCCATCTTCTGTTTTTTCTGCAAACACACCCTCCCAACCTTGGGTGGGAATCGTATCAAACTGCCATACACGCTTACCATTATTCACGTCATAAGCCGCTAAAAAACCTGGTCGTCCAAAACGCCCTGTCACCCCAATCACAGCACCTAAAGGTGCATCCTCTCTCGGGTTATCAATATGCAAGCCATACCCTACCCCAGTAATGCCAACAATGACTTTACCTTTGTAGACGATGGGCGCCATGGCGATACCAATGCCTGTTCCACCTGTCACTTTACGCAAACTATTCGGGTCATTTTTATCCAGTGCATCCTGACCTTCTGTCATGATGGCACTTTCTACTACATCAATATCCCATTCTTTTACACCTGTACGCGCATCCAGAGCAATCAAGCGTGCATCTACTGTACCAATAAACACTTTACCGTTAGATACAGCCACGCCACGATTGGCTGGACCACAACACATCTGCCAATCCTTACGTCTGTCATGCGTGTAACGCCATAGTTCTTGACCAGTTGTTGCGTTTAACGCCACCACATGGTTATACGGTAAAGATAAGTACATCACCCCATTTTGCACAATCGGTGTTGCCTGAAAAGTAGCTGTGATGCCTGATTTGTAGCGCCAGGCTTCTGCTAATTTGTCTACATTGGTGTTGTTGATCTGTGTGGCATTAGAGAAGCGCTGACTTGTTAAATTTAAACCAAAGCTGGGCCAATCGATATTTGATGAGGTGTTTTTTTGTTGGTGAGTGGAGCAACCAACCATGCCCAAAACTAACACTGAAGTTAAAAAAAGATTTGAAAGATGATTAAAAAACATACCGATTGCCCCATGTGTCTATACAGAACAGTATACAATAGATATAAATGAAATTTAACTACTTTTTGTCATGTATTTCAAAGATTTATGTCGACATATAATCTTGTTTTACTAATTGATACGCACGGCACAACAACCTCGAATATTGGATAGCGTGCTAAAAATTAATCCATTTGGTATATGATAGACAAAAAATTGAGATATTACCCATCTTGCAACTTTTTTATGCATCCCGTCTCATAACTATACATTAAACAAACAAAGGTTGAATTGACACATATTTTGACTATAAAGCGTTAAATAAAAATGTATGACTGAATGACGAACGTATCATCATTTATGTTTCTGTAAAAAAATTTAAAAAGGTTTAAATTCATGAGCTTAGCTATCAAGCTTGCCGAAGCTGGCAAATTGCCAGATGCCATTGTGCGAAAAGGCATTCGTCAACTGACAGAAAAAAGATTAAAAGAAATCAATGCCAATGATTGCGAAGTATCCATGGCGCATTTAACCCAATTCATTGCACACATGAACGCTTCTGAGCAAATTGCACCCCTTCCAGAGTTGGCAAACGCACAACATTACGAAGTACCGGAGCTTTTTTTTCACTATTGTCTGGGGGCTCGTCGCAAATACAGCAGTTGTTTTTGGATGCCAGACACGCAAACCTTAGATGAGGCTGAAGTACTCGCATTAAACCAAACATGCACACATGCAGATTTGCAAGATGGTCAGGAAATTTTAGAGCTTGGTTGTGGTTGGGGTTCACTCTCATTGTGGATGGCAGAAAAATATCCCAACGCAAATATTACTGGCGTTTCCAACTCAAATTCACAGCGTGAGTACATCATGAGTACTGCAAAATCACGTGGTATCACCAACCTCACTATAGTGACAGCAGATATGAATGTGTTTGAAGCCCCCGCTCAATACGACCGTATTGTCTCTGTCGAGATGTTTGAACATATGCGCAATTATCAGGTGTTGTATGGCAAAGTTGCACAGTGGTTAAAACCCCATGGTAAGTTTTTTAAACACATTTTTGTGCATCGTAATACTCCCTATGCTTTTGAAGTACAAGGGGATGACGATTGGATGAGTCAGTACTTTTTTAGTGGCGGCATGATGCCAAGTGATGACCTTCCCCTTTACTTTCAAGACCATCTTCGCCTGATTGATCGTTGGCGCTGGGATGGAACCCACTACGAAAAAACAGCCAACGCTTGGTTAGCCAATATGGATACGCATCACGATGCAGTGACCAAGGTGCTTGCGAATACCTATGGTGCTGACCAAGTTGAAATTTGGCGAAATCGTTGGCGCATGTTTTACATGGCATGTGCCGAACTGTTTGGCTATAACAATGGCCAAGAGTGGTGGGTAAGCCATTATTTATTTGAGAAGAAATAAATGTCTACGTCACGTGTTGTGCTTAATTTTTTGTTGTTTCAACTGGGGTGGTTTGCTTGCGTATTGGGTGCAGCCAACCAGTTACCATGGTTAGCATTTGTGGTCGTGTTGTGTCTGGTGGGAATTCAGTTGGCTTTTGTTCCTAATCCAATCAAAGAGTTACAGTTGATTCTTATTGTATGTGTGATTGGTGCAATATTTGATCAACTGGTACTCAATCATGGTGTAGTGCGTTACCAAGCTAACGGTTGGTCGCCCGCGCTAGTGCCTATTTGGATTATTGGTTTATGGATTGCATTTGCCAGTACGCTAAATGCAAGCTTGCGCTGGCTACATGACCGTCGCTTAATCGCCACTATTTTTGGTGTGATTGGTGGACCATTGGCTTACATGGCGGCAGAAAAATTGGGGGCGGTGACAATGACAATTACTCCAAGCAGTCACATTGTATTAGCCATTGGCTGGGGTGTGTTGACGCCACTGATGGTGCATTTATCTAAGAAATTTGACGGTTATGCACACGTTTAATTGGTCGCTTTATTTGTATAGTTTTTATGCCATCGGCTTGTTTGCCTTATTTGGCTGGATGCTAAGCCTCATCACGGACAAAGTAAGCCATGTAGACAGTATGTGGAGCCTCTTTTTCTTATTGGCAGGATTTTCAGTCGCATTATTGAATTATGAATCCAGCTCACGCATTTTGCTGGTGCTCACCTTATTAAGTATTTGGAGCGTTAGATTATGCGCACATATTGCTTGGCGAAATGTAGGACATGAAGACCAACGTTATGTAGTGATTCGCCAAAACAATGAACCCCATTTTTGGTTAAAAAGTATTTATATTGTATTTGGTTTACAAGCTGTATTGGCTTGGATCATCAGCATCTCCCTTTACGGTGCTTTAGATGGCGAAACTCCGTTTAACGCTCTAGATTACATTGGTTTAGTACTGGTGTTATTTGGCCTGTACTGGGAAATAGTGGGCGATTATCAATTGGCGCGTTTTAAGGCGAATCCCACCAACAAAAACGCTGTACTGGATACAGGCTTATGGCGCTACAGCAGACATCCTAATTATTTTGGTGAATGCTGCGTGTGGTGGGGCTTCTTTTTATTCGCCTTGGCTGCCGGCGCATGGTGGTCGATTATTTCCCCCATCTTAATGACCGTGCTATTACTTAAAGTAAGTGGTGTCAGTTTGTTAGAAAGCACAATCACTGAGCGCCGCCCTGCGTATCTTCAATATATTAAAAGTACCAATGCTTTTGTACCGGGAATGCCAAAACATGTGGAATAAATCAATTGTGATACTCATGGCTTTATTTAGCTTGAATGCTTACAGTAAAGACTGGTCCTTTGATGTCTATCTAGACAAACAAAAGATAGGCGCCCATACGTTTTCACTTAACGACAACCAACTGAGTAGCAAAGCTAATTTCAAAGTGAAAGTATTGTTTATCAGTGCTTACGATTACTTACACACTGCCCAAGAAACATGGCAAAACGATTGTTTAGCCAAATTAAGCGCTCACACTGTAGAAAACAAAGTTGTAATGGATGTAGAGGCAAGTAAAAAAAATGATGTGTTTGAGGTAATTTACAACAAAACCACACAAAAATTACCAGAATGCACCATGACATTTGCTTATTGGAACCCAAAAATACTTTCACAAAAAAAATTATTAAACCCGCAAAACGCTGAATATTTAGATACAAAAATACAATCGTTAGGCAACGAAACTATCCAAGCAAGAGGACGTCCTATAGAAGCTAGCCATTACAAGATCATGGGTGCGCTCAATGGTAAAAATAAATTAAATATTGATGTTTGGTACGATCAAAACAATGACTGGGTTTCTCTGAAGTCTACCACCCCAGAAGGTTACGAAATTAACTACAAAATAAAGTAAATCAATATGTTAAAGACTATTTATAATGTAATTTATTCAATACTGTTAGCACTAAGTTTAAGTGCTTGCGCGGGAAATGCGATGAATGAAGTAAAGCCAGTAAAACAAGTAGACCTGCCCAAATTCATGGGGGATTGGTATGTGATAGCAGCGATACCCACCATGATTGAGACGCAATCTTTTAACGCGATTGAAAATTACAAGCTAAACGATGATGGCACGATTGCTACTACGTTTACCTACTACAAAGGTGCGTTTGATGGTCCTTTTAAAAGTTATCATCCCAAAGGTTTTGTGATTGAGAATACTGGCAATGCGATTTGGGGAATGCAATTTATTTGGCCAATCAAAGCGGATTACCGAATTGCCTATTTAGACTCTGACTATCAACGCACCATCATTGCCAGAAATGCACGAGACTACGTTTGGATCATGGCAAGAACACCAACCATATCGGATATACATTACGACGAAATGGTAAAGTTGATAAAAGACATTGGGTATGACACCACAAAAATAAGAAAAGTACCGCAGTCTTGGCCCGCCAAAGATTCCAATTAAACAAAATAAGCGTAATCCCATGCAGCAACATAAAGTGATTAAGTTTTTTCTAGGGTGGTTTGATAACCAAATTGCAACTGATTTGCGAGAACCTATCGAACACCAGATTGACTGGTGGCGCGTGATTCCGTTTGTTGGTTTACACTTAGCTTGTTTTGCTTTGTTTTGGGTAGGCTGGAGTTGGTTTGCAGTGGTATTTGCTGTAATTTTATATGCTGCACGTATGTTTGCCATTACAGGTTTTTACCATCGTTATTTTGCACATAAATCTTTTCAAACCTCACGCTTTGGCCAATTGATTTTTGCGATCATTGGCGCCACCGCAGTGCAAAGGGGCCCATTATGGTGGGCGGCACACCACCGTGATCACCATGTGCATTCAGACCAAGAAGAAGATGCTCATTCTCCCGTACAACATGGTTTTTTTTGGAGCCACATGGGTTGGTTTTTATCTAGTGCAAATTTTGCAACAAAGTTTGAACGTGTTAAAGAATTGGCCAAATTTCCAGAATTAAGATTTTTAGACCGCTTCGATGTGTTAGTGCCCATTGTATTTGCAGTGGCAATTTTTGTGTTGGGCGAAGCACTAGCTGCATACGCACCAGAGTTACAAACCAATGGCGCACAATTGCTTGTGTGGGGCTTTGTGTTGTCTACTGTTGTGCTCTACCACGCGACCTTTAGCGTCAATTCGTTAGCGCATGTGTGGGGTAAGCGACGCTATCAAACGCGTGACCAAAGCCGCAATAACTTTTTGATTGCGCTCGTCACATTAGGAGAAGGTTGGCATAACAACCATCATCATTATCCTGGCGCTGCTAAACAAGGATTTTATTGGTGGGAAATTGATTTAACCTACTATGGTTTACGACTACTTGCTGCATTAGGCCTGATTTGGAATTTACGTACTGTGCCAGCTGAAATTAGAGAATCCAAACAATACAAAGGAAATAAGGTTTAAGTGGCTATGCGAGCGAATAAATTTGTTGCGTGGTGTTCGCAACCACGCTTTTTAGCATTCATTACCCCTACTCGTGCGCCTTGTACTTCATCTCGCTTACCAACAACTCCCGTATTACCTATTCAAGAAATAAATTAAGTTATGAAAATCGCCATCATTGGCAGTGGTATTGCAGGCAACACTCTCGCTCACCACCTATATCAGCAGCACGACATTACCGTTTTTGAAGCGAATGAACATATCGGAGGCCATACCCACACCCATGATATCGCTCTGTTTGGTCAACATTACCAAGTAGATACTGGCTTTATTGTGTTTAATGACCGTACATATCCAAACTTTATCCAGCTATTGGACGAGTTAAAAGTGGAATGGCAACCCAGTGACATGAGCTTTAGCGTGCGAGATGAGGTGACTGGGCTTGAATACAATGGCACTACGTTAAACAGTTTATTTGCGCAGCGCAGCAATCTGCTAAAACCAAGCTTTTATCGCATGATTCGCGATATTTTACGCTTCAATAAGACTGCGCCAGAGCTTTTGCAAGATGGCTCTGAAATCACACTCGGCGACTATTTGGCGCAAGGAAATTACAGCCCACAATTTGTGCATCATTATATTGTACCCATGGGTTCTGCTATCTGGTCCACAGATACTGCACAGATGATGCAGTTTCCAGCTCGCTTTTTTGTACGATTTTTTCATCATCACGGCATGTTGTCGGTAAATGACAGGCCACAATGGCGCGTGGTCAAAGGTGGCTCCAAAGCGTATGTTGAAAAATTAACAGAACCATTTAAATCGAGCATCAAGCGTAACACCCCGATTGAAAGTGTGCGAAGACTGAAAAGCGGTGTCAAAGTTAAACCTCTCAATCAAGTTGAGCAAACCTTTGATTATGTGTTTTTTGCTTGCCACAGTGATCAAGCGTTGGCTATGTTAGGCAAAGATGCTACAGCAGCAGAACGCGAAGTATTAGGGGCGATCCCCTATCAGGAAAACACCATATACCTTCATTATGATCGCAGCCTACTGCCTAAACGTAAGCTGGCGTGGGCAGCTTGGAATTATCACATCACAGACAAACCATCTGATAAGGTACTGGTCACTTACAACATGAACATCTTACAAGGATTGCAATCAGAGCAGCCCATTTTGGTGACGCTAAACCACACCGATTTTATTAACCCAGCCAAGGTGATCAAACGCCTAAGCTATATGCATCCGGTATATACGGTTGCAGGTGCAGCTGCGCAAGCAAGGCATGCTGAAATCAGTGGTCAATATCGCACTGGCTATGCCGGTGCCTATTGGCGAAACGGTTTTCATGAGGATGGTGTTGTCAGTGCGCTGGCCGCTTTATCACATTTTGAGCAAGCTCAACATGCAAGCTAGTGCCATTTATACTGGCAAAGTGACGCATCAGCGGTTTGCACCCAAACGCCATGGCTTTAGCTATCAAGTGTTTATGATGTATTTGGATTTAGATGAGCTACCCACGCTATTTGATGCGAATAAGTGGTGGTCATTCTTAAGGCCCAATCTCGCATGGTTTAAGCGGGAAGATTACTTTGGTAATCCAGACATACCGCTCAAATTTGAAATTAGTCATTTAGTAAAACGTGTGACCGGTGTTGCACCATCAGGTCCCATTCGTTTATTAACCAATATGCGTTATTTTGGTCATTGCTTTAATCCCGTCAGCTTTTATTATTGTTTTGAGGCGGATGGCACAACATTACAAGCCATTGTTAGCCATATTACCAATACGCCATGGGGTGAAGATTACGCCTATGTACATGATTTTAATGCCGATAGAGAAGTGATTAGCACGCAGAATGGCACTATCACTGCTTTTAAACTTTCTAAGGCATTTCACGTGTCTCCGTTTATGCCTATGGACATTGAATACGACTGGCGCTTTAAATTAGAAGACAATCATTTGTTGGTACATATGAAAAATCTCAAAGACGGTCAGCCTATGTTTCACGCCACCTTAGATTTAAAGCCACGCGCGATGACAGCAAGCAACTTAAACTGGATGTTATTGCAATACCCTTTCATGACCATCAAAGTGGTAGTAGGAATTTATTGGCAAGCACTTTGGTTATGGTTAAAACACATTCCTTTTTACTCACACCCCAAATCCACCAACACATCATCATGACTACGCAAATTCGCCTTCAAGAAACGCTGACCAACCCATTGAAAGCAAAAAGCCGAGCAAAATGGGTGGCTGACTTAGCCAAAGCGCAAATACTCAAACGCTTACAGCAGATACAAACTGGTACGCTGACATTGATTGACGGTAATGAAAGACTCACGTTTGGGTCTACATCCTCCATCGAGGTCAGCATTCAAGTGCATGACCCTCGCTTTTATGGCGAAATTGCATTTGGTGGCAGTATTGGTGCGGGCGAAGCCTATATGTTGGGTTATTGGACAGCAGACAATCTGACTGACGTTATCCGTTTAATGGCTGTGAACCAGCATGTCATGGACAGTTTGGAGGGTGGTTATCAGTGGCTCACCAAACCCCTTTTAAAGCTGCTACATTGGCTCAATAGCAATACCACCGAAGGCAGCCGCAAAAACATTGCTGCGCATTACGATTTAGGTAATGAAATGTTTGCGTTGTTTTTAGATAACACCATGATGTATTCAAGCGCTATGTTTAATGCAGACACCAAGACGTTACAACAGGCTTCTGAACTCAAGCTTAAAACTATTTGCGATAAGTTAGATTTAAAACCAACTGACCATGTGATTGAAATTGGTACAGGCTGGGGTGGATTTGCCATCTATGCCGCACAACATTACGGCTGCAAAGTCACCACCACGACAATCTCACAACAACAATATGCCTTTGCTAAACAGCGCGTCATAGAAGCTAATTTACAAAATCAAATCACCCTGCTATTAGACGATTACCGCCATCTAACAGGTAGCTACGACAAGCTGGTGTCGATCGAAATGGTCGAGGCAGTCGGTCACCAATTTTATGATACCTACTTTGCCAAAGTGAGTAGTTTGCTTAAACCCAATGGGTTAGCTTTGATACAAGCCATTACCATAGCTGACCAACGTTATGCCAGCGCGATTCAATCGGTCGATTTTATACAGCGCTATATTTTTCCAGGCTCAAATATTCCTTCAAATACTGCCATGTTAGAGAGCATTACCAAAAAAACGGACATGCGCCTGTATGATTTAGAAGATATTGGTCCACATTACGCAACCACGCTAAAGATGTGGCGAGACAACTTTTTTGCCAACATTTCGCAAGTACGTCAGTTAGGCTACACAGAAGAGTTTATCAAGATGTGGGAATTTTACTTGTGCTATTGCGAAGGCGGGTTCGCAGAGCGCGCTTTAGGCGATGTGCACTTGCTTTTAGCCAAGCCAGACAATAGACGACCCACGGTAAGAGTTTAACTACGCTTTTAGAGTGTTTAATCGTGACGTTTAATTATGGCGGCTTGATATACTTGCACTCATGCCGCAAGCGACCCCAGCCCCTTTGATGCACACCGACACCCTTGATTGGCGAGATGGACAACCCTACTCCACGCGCTTTGACGATGTGTATTTCTCCACCAATCCAAACAATCCCCAACAAGGGATTGCAGAAACTGAGTATGTGTTTCTTCAACACAATCATCTTGCACAAAGATGGCAACAACTCACCACAACTAGTTTTAGCATTGCAGAAACAGGGTTTGGCACAGGTCTAAACTTTTTGTGCGCATGCAAACTGTGGCTTCAATCTGCGCCAGCAGATGCAAGATTGCATTTTATCAGTACAGAAAAATACCCACTGACATTGGTACAAATGCAAAAAGCTCATGCCATTTGGCATGATTTAACCGAAGTGTCTCAAGCATTATTGTCTCAATACAACGCCTTAACTGATGGCGTGCATCGTTTCTCATTATTTTCAGGTCGCATATGTTTAACGCTACATATTGGTGATATTCAAACGGTTTTACCTCAAGTGCAAACGCCCATAGATGCTTGGTTTTTAGATGGCTTTTCACCCGCCAAAAATCCAGAGATGTGGCATGCAGATGTCTTTGCGCATATGGCCCGCCTATCCCATACAACCACTACATTTGCAACATTTACTAGTGCTGGGTTGGTGAGACGTGGCTTATTAGCCCACGGATTTTCAGTGAACAAAGCAGAAGGGTTTGGGCGAAAACGTGAAATGCTATATGGTCAGTTTGCAGGTCAAACACAACGTAATTCATTGCATACGCCTAGTCACACGCCCAGCAGTGCAATCGTCATTGGTGGTGGCATTGCAGGGTGTGCCACCGCTTACGCCCTAGCAATACGGGGTATCCAAGTCACACTATTAGAGCGCCATGCCAATATTGCGCAAGAAGCCTCTGGTAATCCTAGAGGGGTGCTGTATCCACGCCTTGCTGGACATCAGAATAGCGCAGACGTATTAGCCATGAGCAGTTATCTTTATACTTTGCGCTTAATGGCACAACTTGCAATGACCGCAGAAGCATGGAACCCATGTGGCCTGTTACAACTGGCGTGTAATGCAAGAGAATCTAATCGAATTGAGGCTGTTGCATCACGCAGACTGAATGAAGCACTCGTGCGCTATGTAGATAGGGATGAAGCCTCGCAATTAGCGGGTATTCCATTGTCCGTCTCAGGACTTTACTTTGCAGAGGGGGGCTGGGTAAGTCCTCAGGCGTTTTGTCATGCGTTAGTGCAACACCCCAATATCTCTGTAAACACTGATGTACATGTCAGTCACCTTACATCTTCACTTCCACAATGGCAGGCAATTTCAGAATCAAAACAAGAATTTAATGCAGATATTATTGTGATTGCCAATGCGAATGATGCGCTTAGGTTAAGCCAATCGGCACATTTACCTGTGACGGCGGTGCGTGGGCAAATGACTACTGTAAGCGCCACTGAACAAAGCGCGCAACTTAAGTTAGTATTGTGTACCGAAGGTTATATCACGCCAGCCATGGATCAGCACCATTGCCTAGGTGCAACTTTCGCTAAAGACGATCTTGCGTTGGACTTGCGAGATGAAGACAACCAAAAAAATATCGAACTGCTTAAACCCATGTCACCCTCTTTCAATGATTTGTCGAGTCAAACCAGTGTTGGGCGCGCGGCATTGCGCTGTACCACACCCGATTATTTACCCTTACTAGGCCAGCTTTTAAATGCAGATGTATTAACACAGCAACCACCCAAACATAAAACAGAAGCCAATAAATTGCCTTGGCATCACGGGCTGTATGTCAATGTTGGTCACGGTAGCAAAGGCTTGACGACAGCGCCACTCTGCGCAGAAATACTCGCCAGTATGATCATTGGCGACCCATTACCTATAGAAATAACACTGGCACAACAACTTAATCCCAATCGCTTTTTGTTAAAAACATTAGGCTTAAAGCGTCTTGTGGATTTGTCTTTCAAGCCAGCGTAGGTAAAGGCACACATGCAAAGATGATACGGTTTCAGGTAAACTCTCCCGAATGCATACGATTCAGACATTAATAAAAGCGATTGCAAAAACGCCAAACGACCCTGGTCTACATTACGAATTGGGCGGCCTGTATTTAGAAAATAAAGATATCCCAGCTGCATTGCTCAGTTATCAAAGAGCGTTGCAATTAGCGCCCAACCACCCGCAGATTTTATTGCAACTAGGCAATACTGAAAGCGCCGCTCAACACGCTGAACAAGCTGCACATTACTTTCAAAAGTGTCTGCTAGTAGACCCAAACAATGCAGCAGCTTATTACAATTTAGGTAATGCTTATATGGCGTTAGGCCAATCTCAGCATGCCATCCATCAATTCAAACAATCACTAACGTTGAATCCTAATGATGCAGAAGCGTATAACAATCTTGGTAATGCGCTGCGTGATGTAGGCAAGCTAGATGAAGCCATTGAAAGTTATACGCAAGCACTGAACATCAACCCCAATTTACACCACGCCTTAGTGCATCGCATTCACCAACAACAACATATTTGTGACTGGCAAGGTTTGAATGAAGATATTGCGCACCTGAGAAATATATTAGCCAATGATGCGCAAGCGCAAATAGCACCTTTTGCATTGTTAGCCATGCCGAATACTTCGGCTCACGAGCAACTTGCATGTGCCAGCCATTGGGCGCAACAGCAGTTTGGCCACTTACAAGCCTTACCAACCTTACACCAGCGCACTTCCAATGCAAAAATCAAAGTAGCTTATTTATCCGCAGATTTTAGATTACATCCTCTGGCATTTTTAATCACAGAACTACTGGCAGCGCATGATAGAACGCACTTTGAAATATATGCCTACAGCTATGGCCCTAATGATCAATCGCCTGAACGTCAACACATTGAAACCAATGTAGACCATTTCTTTGACATTTGCCAACTGTCTGATCAGCAAGCTGCAGAACATATTAGAGCACAAGCAATTGACATCTTGGTAGATTTAACAGGCTATACCAAACATAGCCGCACCAGTATCGTCGCGCTTAAACCGGCACCTATTTCTATTAATTGGCTGGGTTACCCCGGGACCATGGGCTATCTAAACACGGTGGGGAAAACTCAACATAGCAGTGTGTTTGATTACATCATCGTAGATAACACCATCGCACCTGACCCTCAATATTTCAGTGAAACTTGCCTTTATTTACCTTGCTATCAACCCAATAATGCGCAACGTCCAGTAGCAGAAATATCCAGCAAACCTTCGCTAGGCTTACCAGAAGATGCATTTATATATTGCTGTTTTAACCAAACCTTTAAAATTACCCAAGAAATCTTTGCTGTTTGGATGCAATTACTCAACCAAGTGCCGCACAGTGTATTGTGGTTGTTAGAGTGCAACTCATGGGCTAAGGCCAATTTACTAAGGTATGCGCATCAAGCCGGAATATCTCCACAGCGTATCTTGTTTGCACCACGCGTACCGATACAAGCACATCTTGCAAGGCACACTTGTGCCGATTTGTTTTTAGATACCCTACCCTACAATGCGCACACCACTGCAAGTGATGCACTTTGGATGGGGGTACCATTGTTAACATGCACTGGCGATACCTTTTCTTCGCGAGTGGCTACAAGCCTACTTAAAACGATGGATATACCTTATTTGATTACCAATGATTTGGCCAGTTATGCCGAGCGCGCAATAGCGCTTGCGCAAGATAAAACCCTGTATCAAGCAATTAAAAATCAACTGATGTCTAACAAATCCGCCTTATTTAACCCTGTGCTATTTGTGCAAGACTTAGAATCTGCGTATATTCACGTTTATAATAAATTTACCAATGCAAACGCGTCACATGATGAATAAAAAACGCATCATGGTTCTCATCGTGATGATCGAATGTTTTAGATAGGGGCAACATGGCTGTTATAGATATCTCTCCCGTACTCAAATTTATGGTCGACAAAGGTGCTTCGGATATTTTCTTTAGTACCAATGCTGCTATTCATATTGATATAGAAGGTGAAAATTTGCCGATCAATGCGCAAATTATGGGCCCAGGCATGATTAAAGAAATTGCCTATTCTTTGATGAATGCCGATCAAATCAAAGAGTTTGAGACCACCCTTGAGTGCAATTTTGCGATTAGCAAATCTGAAATTGGTCGCTTTCGTGTCAATGTGTTTAAACAGCGTGGCGAAGTCGCCATGGTCATCCGCCACATCAAAACTGAAATTCCCACCTTTGATCAACTTGGCTTACCCTCTGTGCTCAAAGATTTAATCATGCGTAAACGTGGGCTACTTTTATTGGTGGGTGCCACCGGTTCAGGAAAATCCACCACGTTGGCTTCCATGATTGATTACCGAAATGAAAACGCCACTGGCCACATTATTACGGTGGAGGATCCAATTGAGTTTATTTACCAACATAAAAAATCCATCGTGAATCAGCGAGAAGTGGGCATCGATACCTTATCATTTGATAATGCGCTTAAAAATGCCATGCGCCAAGCACCCGATGTGATTTTAATTGGTGAAATTCGCGACATGGAAAGCATGAAGCTGGCCATGGCTTATGCTGAAACTGGCCACTTATGTTTGGCAACCCTGCATGCCAACAACGCCAACCAAGCATTAGAACGTATTATCTCGTTTTTCCCGCCCGAAATTAAGCAAGGCCTGTTACTCAGCGTATCTCTTAACTTGGTGGGCATTGTGTCTCAACGCTTGATTTCTGCAAAATCGCAAAAACGTGTGGCCGCCAGCGAGATTTTAATCAATACGCCTTATGTCTCCGAGTTAATCCAAAAACAAAAACTGGGTGAAATCAAAGACATCATGGCAGACAATAACGACATTGGCATGAACACCTTTGACCAGTCGTTATTCCGCTTATATGCCAACGGTAAAATTGATGACGAAAATGCATTGGCGAATGCCGATTCTCGCAATGACTTATCTCTTAAAATGCGCTTTGCAGCAGAAAGCAATAAGAATTTCTAATCTCATTTAAGTCGATTTGTGCTGCACTGCTGAAATCAACGCTGCGGCAATTATTAGCGCCCCGCCTAGCCATTCGTTCCAAGTCATTGCCTCGTTTGCTAGATAATACGAGGCAATGGCGGCCACCACCAATTCAAATAAAAACAATACGGAGGCACGTATTGCTGTGATTTTGGTGACCCCATATTGCACAAAAATGGTCGCTGCTATTAATAAAACACCTATTAACAGCATTAGCTGCCATTGTGTCCCATTAAATACTGTAAGCGCTGGCATGCTCTGACCCATTAAGGGCAACAATATCAACGCCATGGCTGCGACGCCAACCCACACCAACATGGACTTTGCTGGAATACTTAAATGGGTGGAATGTCGAGTAATCACATTGGTGAGAGAAAAACCAATACCAGAGGAAAGTGCTAACCATTCTGCTTGATTACGTGGAATCGGCCAGCTTCCACTTCCAAAATCGTGCAACATGATTAACGCACCTATCAACGAAACTGCAATCGC
>NCGC01000145.1 GCA_002281475.1 Methylophilales bacterium 28-44-11 | reverse complement strand
GTAGCCGTGTTGGCCGCCGGTGCAATTTCACGCACCTTGGCCGCGTATGTTTTTTCCGTATTCGCCCATAGTTTCACGAATACAGACTGACCTACTTGCAAGTGCTCCATTTTTGATTCTGGCACAGCTACCAATACTTCAATATGTTGGTAATCGATGATCTGTGCCACTTGCTGTCCCGCAACAACCACCTGCCCTGGCTCTGCTGTAATTTGTGCAATCACCCCATCGCGATCTGCCATTAAACGGGTGTAATTGGATTGATTGCCTGTGACTGCAGATTGCGATTTGATTTGTTTTAAACGGGCCACAGCAGTTTTAAATTCGGCCTCGCGAAAATCAAGTGCAGACTTAGAAATAAATTGTTTATCAAATAATTGACGTTGACGGTCCAATTCTGCTTTTGCTAGTGCATAGTTGGCTTCAGCAGCTTGAATATCTGCGTTAGCTGCTTGCGTGCTTAAATTGGCATCATTGGCATCAATGGTGGCAAGCAACTGTCCCTTTTTCACTGTTGCACCCACATCTACCAACCGTTGGGTGATTTTACCGGCAATTCTAAAACCAATATTAGATTCGTAGCGCGATTTCACCTCGCCCACCAGCACCATTTCATTATTAGCAAGATTTTGTTGACCTACCTTCATCACGAGCGCAGGTCGTGGCGGTGGTGCAGGTTCGATTGGCTTTTCACATGCCATTAGAAGCAACGGTAGGAGCATTAAATAGTGAGTTTTATTCATTTTTTTCTTTCAACAATCCAGACAACATTAATTGCTGCATCATGCTTAACCGCGTATCAATAGGTCGCCATTCTACCCAATCATCCTGTGCCATGATGATTTGCAATGCGCACACCCCATGAATTGCAGCCCATATTGTCTGCGCAATCAACTCAGCATCATGTAATTCAGATTTAAAACCACCCGCTGCATAGACATCATGCACCACCATTTTTAACTGAAAATAGGCATCTTGCTCTGCATTGTTGCGCTGCAAATCTGATTGTTCTTGCGAATAAGGCAAGTGAGGTGTCATGAACATAAGTCGGTAGTGATTAGGAAAAGCCAATGCGAATTTTGCGTACCCTTCACCAAAAGCAACCATGCGCGCGACTGGATCTTCAATCGAAAGAATTTCTTTTAAGGTGGTCGCTAACTTTAAAAAGTCAGTGTCGCAGATGGCACGCAATACTGCTTCTTTATCTGCAAAGTGCAAATAAATACTGGTGGCTGAATAGCCAATACGCTTGGCAATTTCACGCATGGTGACAGCTTCAATGCCTTTACTGACAAATAAGTCGCGCGCATTGTCTATAATCAGCGTTCTTAACTGTTCGCGTTCCTGCTCTGTTTTTGGCTTGGGTGGCATAAAAGTATGGACTGAAATTAACTGGAAATAAAATTAACATTGTTAAGTTAACATCGTTAATTATAATTGTCAATAGTCTGATATCTGTCTTATTTCAATTGATATTGCTCGAGTTTATACCATAGTGAGCGCTCGCTAATTTCAAGCAATTTTGCTGCTTTGGCTTTATTGCCGTTGCACGCATGCAGGGCTTCGTTGATCAAGTGTTGCTCGAGTTGTTTAGTCGCTTCAGGAATCGAAAGTTGTTGTGCATGGGTGGATGATTGCTCAAGCGCAATATTCACCGCCGTGGTAGCGGGCGCACACGCCTCTACAATATCGGCGGGTAAATGTTTAGGCTCAATTGGTTTACCTCCCGAGAGAATCGCTGCACGTTCCAATACGTTTTCCAGTTCGCGTACATTACCTGGCCAGCGATAGGATTGCAGACAAGTCAGAGCGGACGTACCAAGAGTTGCGACCCGTTTGGCTAAAAAATGCTGGGCTAATAAAGCCACGTCTCCTTCACGCTCTCGTAGTGCAGGTGAATTCAATTGGAATACATTTAAACGATAATACAAATCTTCACGCAGTTTCCCATCCTTAACAGCTTGCATCGGATCTCGGTTGGTTGCGGCCACCACTCGTATGTCCAGCGCAATTTGTCGATTACCTCCTAATTTTTCGACGACACCTTCTTGTAGTACCCGCAGCAATTTCGCTTGCAAGTGTATCGGCATTTCCGTGATTTCATCTAAAAATAACGTACCGCCATCCGCCAGCTCAAACTTACCAACACGTTCTTTTACTGCACCAGTAAACGCACCTTTTTCATGTCCAAATAATTCCGACTCGAGAATATCGGCAGGAATTGCAGCGCAATTGACAGCCACAAATAATGCGTTGTTTCTGGGTGAAGCCACATGTAACGCTTTGGCAATTAACTCTTTGCCGGTGCCAGTTTCTCCAGTGATAAGTACTGTGGCTTTTTCTGGCGCCACTTGTTGAATCATTTGCTTGAGCGTTAACATCGGTTTACTTTGCCCAATCAACCCATTTTCTGAAGGTTGTTGATCTGCTTTTAAAAAGCTATTTTCAAGGGTTATTCTATTGTGGGCGAGCGCTTTGCTGATCGCTATTTCTAGCGTTTCTAACTCAAAGGGACGCTGTATATAATCCGATGCGCCTAATTTCATTGCCTCCACGGCGGTTTGAATTTCTCCTTGCGCAGTCACCATAATAAACGGCAAGCGCTCTGATATTTGGCGAATTTGCGCCAATAATGCTAGCCCACTCATGCCTGGCATATGAAGATCACTCACCACACAATCTACATTCTGCGATTCAATGAGACTGAGCGCTTGCTTACCGTCTGCAGCAACCAGCGCTTTATACCCAGCTTGCCGCAAGCTAATCTCCAACAGCCTGCGCATATTAGGTTCATCGTCTACCGCGAGTATCGTTTTTAATGCATCCATGGTGTTTTCTATA
Organism: Methylophilales bacterium 28-44-11; assembly: GCA_002281475.1. Lineage (GTDB taxonomy): Bacteria > Pseudomonadota > Gammaproteobacteria > Burkholderiales > Methylophilaceae > Methylophilus. The sequence goes on along the minus strand of NCGC01000145.1, from coordinate 774 downwards.
AGATCATTTAATCAGTTTGTGTAATGGGCAATATGATGGTGAATTCTGCACCACCTGTCACGCTATTACGATAACTGATGTCACCTCGGTGCGCATGCACAATCTGCCTGACCACCGCCAACCCCAATCCCACCCCACCAGCACGTTGCGTAAAGAATGGTTCAAACACTTGCGATTGACTATCGACCTGTATGCCCGGCCCGTTATCTACCACGGTCAATTTGATGTTGTGCGTATGCTTCTCTAGGTGCAGCGCTACTTTACCTTGTGCAGGTAAAATCTGTATCGCATTGATCAATAAATTCATCAACACTTGTGTCATTTGGTCTTGATCTGCCAAAACGGTCATCACTTCTGTTTGCGAAAACTCTAACGTGATTTGTTTCGCTTGTGCTTGGCTTTGCAACAAAGCAATGACGCGATAAATCAATTGCGTTAAATCAATGGGATTAAAGTTTGGATTGCGCGGTCTTGCCGCATCAATAAGCGTACTGACTAACTTATTAAGACGTTCTGTTTCGGAAATAATAAATCCTAACACCTCACGCCCATCCGCAGAAAGTGCGGGTTCACGCAGCAGTACATCTGCTGAAGAACGCATTATCCCCAACGGCGTGCGTACTTCATGGCTCATGGCCGCAGCCATCTCGCCTACCACTGCTAATTTAGCTGCGCGCGTAAGGTTTTCTTGCGATTTCTCTAGGTCCTGAATCATTTTTTCGAACGCAACTGACAGTTCTTGTAATTCGGGTGGACCTGCTATGGGAGGCACTG
>NCGC01000144.1 GCA_002281475.1 Methylophilales bacterium 28-44-11 | reverse complement strand
CGATCACCTTTGTCATCTAAGCGTTCTTCACGGCGATCACCACGATCATCCAAGCGTTGTTCAATTCTATCACCACGCTGATCTAAATCTGCAGCAATGGCAACGCTTGTCATGGCTGAAAAACTAAGTGCTGTTGCAAATAATGTTGTTCTAATCATTGTATTCATTAATAACTCCCTGGTTAGTTAGTATGTACTCAAGCAAATTTCAATGCCCTTATACCTCCAAACGCAAAACGCACCTCAGTGACGACAAGCCTGCATTAATTATTTAAGTTTGTGCAGAATGCGCGATAAAATGGATGTTATGTCTATGCCACCCGAAATCAAGCCAAATCAATCCGTTGCTTTATTAAAAGCGCTACATATTTTAACGCGTGACGGCAAACTCAATCAGGATAGTCGTCGTAAGTTGAAACAAGTGTATCACTTGGTCAATTTTATCGAGCCGTTGCTGCATGATGTGATGCTGAATGAAACCAACCCGATATTGGTGGACCATGGCGCTGGCAAATCCTACTTGGGTTTTATTTTATATGATTTGTTGATGAAGCAACAACAAGCAGGGCAGGTCATTGGCATTGAAACACGAGCAGATTTGGTCGATAAATCGAAGGCGCTTGCCGAAGAATGTGCGTTTTCAAGAATGGATTTTCATCATTTAAGTGTGGCAGATTCCATGATATCTAATGCGATTCCATCACAGGTACACATGGTGACGGCGTTACATGCCTGTAATACCGCGACCGACGACGCGATTCAGTTTGGTTTAAAGAAACATGCGCAATACATGGTGCTGGTGCCTTGCTGCCAAGCAGAGGTGGCTGAAGTGATGCGCCAACACAAAGCGGAAAGTTTAAGCAAAACCCCTTTAAGCGAACTTTGGCGACACCCCATTCACACCCGTGAGTTTGGTAGCCATATCACCAATGTGCTGCGATGCTTGCAGTTAGAAGCGCACGGCTATCAGGTCACAGTGACGGAGTTGGTGGGGTGGGAACACTCAATGAAAAATGAACTTATTATTGCAAAACGAACCAACCAACCCAAACGCGCCTCGCAACAACGGTTACTTGAAATATTAGACCAACTGAACTTAAATGCACTTCAACATCGCTTTTTACCCACTTAGCTAGCTAAGTCCTTGTTTAATTAGCGTGTTAATTGTTTGCTTGATAATTGACTACACGCTTAATGCCCTCCACAGTCATTTAACCTTCACTTTGTCATCATTCGTACCCTGATTCTCTAGTCCGGTGTGACTACCTAACGAATCTCATTCTTAATTTTTCACAACTTTTCGCTTGCTAAAGTATGCAAGTCAAAAAGACTCTGCGCATTCATTTTGCCTAACCCCAAAAGCGTCGAGATGTTTAACTTTATTCATTGAGAGATTATTGTGAAAAATCCGTTACTGCATGTTTACCGATTGATGGTGTTACTGAGTTTTTTGATGGTATCGGCACTAAGTTATGCCTCCACCCAAGGCGTTGTCATAAGTCAGGTGTATGGTGGTAATGGTGTTACCTTCAATCGCGACTATGTCGAGTTATTCAATGCTTCAAGTCAACCAGTTAGTATCGCTGGTTGGTCTATTCAATATTCTAGTGCCACTGGTACTGGTTTGTTTTCTGCCAACGGTATTACTGCACTGACTGGCACATTGCAACCTGGCCAATATTATTTGGTGGGCTTAGCCACTGCTGCCAATGGTGCAGCATTACCTATGGTAGATGCGACGGGTACCACCAATATGAGCGGTACAGCCGGCAAAGTGGTGTTGGTGAATAGTAGCGCTGGATTGACATGTAATGGTAGCTCAAGCCCATGTAATGCTAGCCAGCAAGCGCAAATTGTAGATTTAGTGGGTTACGGCACTGCCAATTATTTTGAAACACAGGCTGCGCCAGCAATTACATCTAGTACAGCGTTGTTACGCGCAAATAACGGTTGTGTAGATACCAATAATAACAGTGCTGATTTTTCTACTGGTTCGCCAATGCCTAGAAACACTGCTTCACCGGTCAGTGTGTGCGGAGCCCCTGCCAACCAAGCAATGTTATTGAGTTGCCAAGCGCTTAATGTCAATGTAGGCGAGGCGGGTAATGTACAAGCAACTGCTAGCGATGCGGATAGTGTTGTCAATAATGTGAATGCTGTTTCAGGTCTCGTCAATGGCATTACCTTAAGCAACATTATCTCAGCAAATCAAGAAGGCGATTCAGCCAGTGTGACAGTCAATACAGATGGCACATTGGCAGCAGGTACTTATCCGGTAGTGCTTCAATTTAGCAATGATGATGCGCAGTCTGCAAGTTGTACCGTCAATGTGACTGTGCAAGCGCCGGCCTCAGTCACTCGTATTTTCGACATTCAAGGCAGTGGTCTTGGTGTTAGCTCAGTCAGTCCGCTGAATGGAACTAGCGTAGTCACAGAGGGTATTGTTACCGCCAAACTGCCTGGCATTAGTGGATTTTTCTTGCAAGATGAAACAGGAGACGCTAACGCCTTGACTTCAGACGGGATTTTTGTGTTTGGTAGTGCGGCACTCCCCAGTGTCAATGTGGGAGACAAAATACGCTTGAACTCGAATGTGAATGAATTTAATACGGTCACGCAATTAGTCAGCCCAAGCAATATCCAGTTATTAAGCAGCGGTAACCCCGTGACGCCAATCGACATCAGCTTGCCAGAAGCAATTGAAGGTGATTTGGAAGCGGTGGAAGGCATGTTGGTGCGTATTACCTCCCCCATGACAGCGTCGCAAAATTTCTTTCAAGGGCGTTATGGTCAAGTTTCATTGTCTGCAGAAGGCCGCTTAATCAAGCCAACCAATATTTATCGCCCAAGTTCTGCTGAAGCGATGTTGTTAGCAGATGAAAATGCACGCCGTCGCATCACCTTGGATGATGGTAGCAGTGCGCAAAACCCAAATCCGATTCCATTTATTGGGCAAGACAATACCTTGCGTGCTGGTGATGTGGCTCAAACGATCACCGGTGTGATTGACCATGGATTGATTACTGCGAGCAGCACAGGCCCGAGAGATTACAAAATTCACCCAACTATCACGCCAGTGTTTAGTCGTGACAATGCAAGAACCGCAACGCCATTGCCAGTAGGGGGCAATATCAAGGTTGCTAGCTTCAACGTGTTGAATTACTTCACGACATTTGTGAATGGCAACACGGCCAGCGGTCAAACCGGTCAAGGTTGTAGCTTAGGTAATAGTGTTACGGCGAGTAATTGTCGTGGTGCAAATAACCTAGCAGAGTTCGTGCGTCAACGTGACAAGATTGTGGCGGCATTAGCGGCCATCAATGCAGATGCTGTGGGTTTGATGGAGATTCAAAACAACGGAGCGATTGCCGCACAAAATCTGGTGGATGCGCTGAATGCTGTGATGGGTGCAGGTACGTATGCAGTTGTGCCAGACCCAGTTGCAGGCACCGGCACCGATGCCATTAAAGTAGCCATGATCTATAAACCAGCCAAATTGAGTTTGGTAGGCAATGCTTTATCTGATACCAACAGCATCAATAATCGTCCTACGGCTGGCACAAACTTTGGTAACCAACAATGGCGAAAAATTCTCTGTGCTGGTCAACCACTTTAAATCAAAAAGTTGTGGCGGTGCGACAGGTGGAGACGTTGATGCAGGCGATGGCCAAGGTTGTTATAACGAGCAACGCCTTCAACAAGCACAGCAACTTGTGCAATTTATTCAAACAGTGCAAGCCAATGCCAACGATGCCGACGTGTTAGTGATTGGCGATCTCAATGCTTACGGCAAAGAAGATCCAATCGACTTGCTAGCAGAGGCAGGTCTGGCAGATCAAATCGCACGTTTCTTTGGCATTCAAGGCTATTCCTATGTATTTGATGGCGAGTCTGGCTATCTAGACCACGCCTTAGCAAATGCCGCCATGGCTGCGCAAGTGGTAGGTGTGAGTGAGTGGCATATCAACGCGGATGAGCCTTCTGTGATTGATTACAACACAGAGTTTAAACCACAAGATTTATATGCAGCTTCGCCTTATCGCTCTTCTGACCATGATCCAGTGGTAGTAGGGCTCAGTCTCGTCAAATCTATTACAGGCAGCAATGGCCGTGACACTTTAGTAGGTAGCGCCGGAGATGACGTCATGATTGGTGGGCAAGGTGCTGACACTATCACGGGTGGGGCAGGCAGAGACTTGTTTGTGTTCAACAACATGCGTGATGCCATTGATACTATCACCGACTTTACGCCACAAGTCGACCAAATCAGCCTGGCTGGTTTGTTGGATAGCATTGGCTACACAGGTACCAATCCATTTAATGACGGCTAC
>NCGC01000143.1 GCA_002281475.1 Methylophilales bacterium 28-44-11 | reverse complement strand
TTCGTCCATTTCATATATTTTGCCGTCGACGCGTAAGCGCACAAAGCCTTGCGATTTTAACTCGTCGAATAAATCATGTTGTTCGCCTTTGCGATTGGCCACTACTGGCGCTAATACCATTAGTTTAGTGTCTTCCGGTAGTTTTAAAATACTATCTACCATTTGCGACACTGTTTGCGCTTCTAATTTAATGCCATGGTCTGGACATTCTGGGTCACCTGCCCGCGCAAACAACAATCGTAAGTAGTCATGAATTTCTGTCACCGTACCCACGGTAGAACGCGGGTTGTGTGAGGTAGATTTTTGCTCAATTGAAATGGCGGGGGATAAGCCCTCAATCAAATCTACATCCGGTTTGTCCATCCGTGCCAAGAATTGTCGCGCATAAGCAGATAAACTTTCTACATAGCGACGCTGTCCTTCAGCATATAAAGTATCAAACGCTAAGCTGGATTTCCCCGAGCCTGATAAGCCAGTAATCACGACTAGTTGATTACGTGGAATATCCAGTGAAACGTTTTTGAGATTGTGGGTGCGTGCACCGCGGATTTTAATAAATTCCATGATACTTTAACGAAAATTGGGGCAACCTGATAATATACGCAATTATTCGAAAGACTTCCAAATAATAATGCAGTTTTCAGAAAAAATGACGCGCACAGAATTACGCGCGACTGTCAGTTTAGCCTCCATTTACGGTTTGCGTATGTTGGGCATGTTTTTGATATTGCCTATCTTTGCTATTTATGCAGAAAAACTTGAGGGTGGCAGTAACCACACGCTCATCGGTTTAGCGCTTGGCGCCTATGGTTTGATGCAAGTGTTATTACAGTTGCCATTCGGCATGGCCTCAGACCGGTTAGGGCGCAAACGCCTAATTTACCTTGGCTTAATTTTATTTGCAGTTGGTAGCGTTGTTGCTGCGTTATCCCATACTATTTATGGGGTAATCCTTGGGCGTGCCATTCAAGGTGCCGGTGCTATCTCAGCAGTGGTCACCGCATTGGTCGCAGACTCAACACGAGAAGAGCATCGCACCAAGGCCATGGCCATGATAGGCGCCACTATTGGCTTAACGTTTGCAGTATCGTTAGTGGCAGGTCCTATTTTAAATCAATGGATAGGCGTGTCAGGGATTTTCTGGATGACTGGTATTCTGTCTTTGCTAGCCATTTTAGTGGTGAAATATGCGGTGCCTACTCCATTGTATTCAGGCTTCCACTCAGACGCACAAGCTGCGCCAAGCCGCATGAAAGACGTATTAAAAGACCGTCAATTATTGCGCTTAAATTTTGGTACATTTTGTTTGCATGGCGCTCAAATGGCCATGTTTATTGTCGTGCCATTTGCGCTTAAAGAAACCAGTGGCATGAGTGAAAATTTACACTGGCAAGTGTATTTGCCAGTACTACTGATTTCTTTTATGTTGATGATCCCAGCCATTATTTATGCGGAAAAAAAGGCCAAACTAAAGCCAGTGTTTATTGCGGCGGTTGGTTTAATGTTGGTGGCACAATTAATTTTTGCCTATAACATTCATCATTTTTGGGGCATTGTCACCTCGTTGGTCGTCTACTTCATCGCATTTAATATCTTAGAAGCTTCATTACCTTCATTGATTTCAAAGATGGCACCAGCCGCTGCCAAAGGCACCGCCATGGGCGTCCATAATACAGCGCAATCGTTTGGCATGTTTTTGGGTGCAACTGTGGGCGGGTATTTGTCGCATCGGTATGATTACGCAGCGGTATTTTTGTTTTGCGCGGTGTTGATGTTGATTTGGCTTTTGTTAGCGTTTGGCATGAAAACGCCCCTCAGTGTTAAAACAAAGATGTATCATATGCAAGGATTTGATAGTGACCAAGCGATGGTTTTGCAGCAACAAGTGGCTGCATTGGTGGGGGTGCATGAAGCCGTTGCTATCGCTAAAGAACATATGTTGATTGTAAAACTAAACAATCAAATGCCCGAAACCACGCAGGCATCAACAGAACACATGATATTAAAACTGATAGGGAGCAAATAATGGCATCAGTCAATAAAGTAATTTTGGTCGGTAATTTGGGTAAAGATCCAGAAGTACGCTATATGCCTAACGGCGAGGCTGTGGCAAATTTTAGTATTGCCACCACAGATAACTGGAAAGACAAATCTGGTGTTAAGCAAGAAAAAACAGAATGGCACAATATTGTCATGTATCGCCGATTGGCAGAAATTGCCGGCGAATACCTAAAAAAAGGGCGGCCTGTGTATGTTGAAGGTCGCTTGCAAACGCGTAAATGGGAAAAAGATGGTGTGACCCGCTATACCACTGAAATTGTGGCAGACCAAATGCAGATGTTAGGGAGTGGTCGCGACGGTGGTAGTGCAAGTTATGACGGCGATATGGGACAAGGTTCAGGCTCGGACGAATTTAACCAAGCGCCACCAAGGGCCAACGCGCCATCATCTCAAGCGCCAGTAGCCAAACCAGCAGGCGGTAGTAACTTTGATGACTTTGATGACGATATCCCATTTTAGTCCGAACTAGTCAATAAAAAATCCCACAGTAAAGGTGGGATTTTTTTATTCTATTTCAACCGCTGATGTTACTGTTGTTGCATTACAACGCTCCCTGAGACTGATTCAAGGTTGCTGTTGCCTGCTGTAAATCCATATTGGATGCCGGCGCGTTCTGCGTTAGGTCCTATCAAGCGTCCCACCACGCTCGCGTTATTACCATCGGCGTCTGACAGCAAGCCGTTGCATCCAGCTAAACATCCAATATTATTCAGGTTGGACGTAATGGTTGCATTATTGGAGAAGTTCGCAGAGCCAGTGGTTAAGGTATCTGCGCCATTTAAGCTGTAAGTTAGATTGCCAATCGGTATATTGAGGCCGTATCGATACGCCAAGGTTGCAAAGTTGATGGACAAGTTTCCTGTCACAGTATTTTGAGCGCCTATACTCAGTGTGCCTGATGCATTGCTCAACACTGGGGCAGTGGATGCGATGACGTTGTATTGTAAGGCGCTATTTAAATTGGCGAGTTGCAGGAGGTTGGCGGGCTGTGTGGCATTGCCAGCAATATAATTAAGGGAATCAACATTTTGATTATTCACTTTACCTTTCGCCCGCCCCATCGTCACAAACTCATCTGAATAGAAGTCATCCAAATTGGCAGAAATCAATTGCAAATCAAATGCTTCTGATTGATAAGTGCTGAGATTGTTGTTGGCATTGCTCGCTAGCGTACCGCCAGTTAATAAGTAATTAAAGTTGGCATTCGATAATCCAGTGCCGTTGATCAAAATATCGGATTGCGACTCAGTCGTTGGTTCGCTAGTATCAATAGGCGTATCCACTTGGTTATTCAAATTGCCGGATCCTACGATATTACTTAACCCCGCTTGTGTGACGCTATCCTTGACTGCTTGGCTGATTCCATTTTCACCTAAATTTTCAGCTTGGATAAATATGGGCTTGTTTAGTGATGGAGGCGCTGCACTGATTTTGGCAGTTTCATTCGTCGGTTTTGGTTGTTCAGTGTTGCTAGAGGTGGTGACGGATTGGCCAGCGATTGCATTGCAAGTTGATAGCGTTCACGATTTTTATGGCCAATTAAACCGCTGATGGTACGCAATCCGCCCTTCACTAATTCGGTTAGTGCATACTCACTCCCGTCCTCTTGCCCAGAAAAAGTGTATTGATTGATTTTATATATCGTTTCAGGTTGTAACGAGACTTTACCGCCATCGATAAAACCAATTTGGACACGCCCATCTTTTGTATCAATGGTATCGCCATTGAGCACAGCATCATGTTGTTGAATGGCTTGCGTAGATTGGTCGGCACGCGTGATGATTGCATTGCCACTTTTGAATAATACGGTACCAGCCGATTGTGCAACAACACTCGGAGAATTAAGCATAAAAATGGCGATTAAATAACTGTGCGCCAATAATTTAAGTACGTTTTGCAACGTGTGATACCCCCTATCTAATTCTTAGTATGCCTTAAAATAATTATCAATTAAACAATTACTTAACATCGGCTATAATAGATAATTCCATGAATTAAATGATGTAATGCAATAACTATGCCGATATACGATTATCAATGTAGCAGTTGTGGGTTTAAACAAGAGGTGATGCGAAAAGTGAGCGCGCCGAATGTTGAGGCATGCCCGCAATGCCAGACCCTAGCTTTTTCTAAACAGTTATCCGCACCTAGCTTCCAGCTTTCTGGTAGCGGTTGGTATGCCACTGATTTCAAAGAGAAAAGTAGCGCTAATAATAAAAATTCTGAGGCTAAGACCGCTGAAAGCGATCCCAAGCCAGCAGCATGTAATCCTGGTTGCGCTTGCCACTAAGGCATTACTAATGATTAAAAAATACTTTTTTACGGGTTTACTTGTCCTTGTGCCGTTGATTATTACCATTTGGGTATTGGCAACGCTCATCAATACGCTAGATCAGAGTTTGTTGTTGCTTCCCGCCGCATGGCGTCCAAAGGCTTTATTAGGTCTTGAAGTTCCAGGCTTTGGCGTATTGTTGACATTACTGACAATTTTTATCACAGGTGTCATCGCAACTAACATTTTTGGTCAGCAGCTCATTGTGATGTGGGAGAGCCTACTTTCACGCGTGCCAGTAGTAAAATCCATTTATTCCAGTGTAAAACAAGTATCTGACACTTTATTTTCAAGCTCTGGCAATGCTTTTCGCAAAGCATTGTTGGTGCAGTATCCGCGCCAAGGCAGTTGGACTATCGCCTTTTTAACAGGTATACCAAGTGGCGAAGTCATGAATCATTTGCATGGAGATTACATCAGCGTGTATGTGCCCACCACGCCCAACCCTACCTCAGGCTTCTTTCTGATGATGCCAAAAGAAGATGTCATCGAACTTGATATGAGCGTAGATCAAGCGTTGAAATACATCATTTCAATGGGGGTAGTTGCACCTAATGAAGCTCCGGCAAAAATTTTAACTCACTATCCAAATTAACTTTATTGAATAACGAAGAACTATGATGCGTACACATTACTGCGGGCACTTAAACCGCGAACATATTGGCCAAACTGTTACCCTTTGTGGTTGGGCGCATCGTCGCCGCGATCACGGTGGCGTGATTTTTATTGATTTGCGGGACCGCGAAGGCATGGCGCAAATTGTGATTGACCCAGATACACCCGCAGCATTTGCCAATGCAGAAACTGTGCGTAATGAATTTGTACTCAAAGTGGTTTGTAAAGTGCGCGCCCGTCCAGAAGGTACTGTGAATACCAACATCCCAACCGGTGAAGTGGAAATGTTGGCGAGTGAAATTGAAATCTTGAATCCATCACTCACACCGCCATTTATGTTGGATGACGACAACCTCACTGAGACTGTCCGTTTAGAGCACCGCTACATCGATTTACGTCGTCCAGCCATGCAGAAAAACTTAATGCTACGGTATAAAGTAGCTAAAAATCTGCGTGATTATTTAGATGAAAATGGCTTTATTGAAGTAGAGACGCCAATGCTCACGCGCTCAACACCAGAAGGTGCGCGTGATTACTTGGTACCAAGCCGCGTGCACCATGGTCAGTTCTTTGCCTTGCCGCAATCACCTCAGTTGTTTAAACAGTTACTCATGGTGTCTGGTTTTGACCGTTATTTCCAAATCACAAAATGTTTCCGTGATGAGGATTTGCGCGCAGACCGTCAGCCAGAATTCACCCAAGTGGATATTGAGACGTCTTTCTTAGAAGAAAACGACATCATGGACATCGTCGAAGAGATGATTCGTCGTATGCTCAAGAAAATCCAAAATGTCGATTTGCCTGCTGCCTTCCTACGCATGAGTTTTGCGGAGGCGATGAATCGCTACGGTTCAGACAAGCCCGATATGCGCGTGACCTTAGAAATCACTGAGCTATCAGATGTGATGAAAGACGTGGACTTTAAAGTGTTCGCAGGTGCAGCCAATATGGCCGGTGGTCGTGTAGCTGCGTTGCGCGTGCCAAATGGTGCAGCAATCTCACGTTCAGAAATTGATGCGTATACCGAATTCGTAAAAATCTACGGCGCTAAAGGCTTGGCGTATATCAAAATTAACGACATTACCAAATTGAATGAAGAAGGCCTACAAAGTCCTATCGTTAAAAACATCCATGTGACTGCGTTGCAAGCAATTATTGACCGTACCGGCGCGCAAAATGGTGACATCGTATTCTTTGGTGCTGACAAATTGAAAGTTGTGAATGAAGCTTTAGGCGCATTACGCTTAAAAGTCGGCCACGATAAAGGCCATTTGGATGGTCGCGCTTGGGCGCCATTATGGGTTGTCGATTTCCCCATGTTTGAACATGATGAAGAGAATGACCGTTGGGTGGCGTTACACCATCCATTCACGGCACCTAAAGATGGCCATGAAGCTGGGAAGTGGGTGGCGGTTCAGTGCGTATTCACAAATCGGATGTGCAATCTAAAGTATTCGATGCATTAAAAATCAGCAAAGAAGAAGCCCAAGAGAAGTTTGGCTTCTTACTAGATGCCTTGCAATATGGGGCGCCTCCACATGGTGGTTTAGCATTTGGTTTAGATCGTTTAGTGACGCTGATGGCAGGCGCTGAATCTATCCGCGACGTGATTGCTTTCCCAAAAACACAGCGTGCACAGTGCTTAATGACCAATGCACCGAATGAGGTGGATGAGAAGCAGTTGCGCGAGCTACACATTCGCGTTCGCACGCAAAATACTGCGGGGTAAAATGATCTCGCTTGCACATAGTTTATGCGCAAGCGAGTACTTTCATGGGGCGGTCAGTTATGCTAGCTATTGTTAAATACTTTTTTGTTATTAGTTTACATGCCTATTCTCTCGCCGCACTGGCCAGTGACTGTCCAATTGAAGGCACTTGGAAATCAGATGCACGTAAGACGGTTGCTAGTCTTAAATCTAGCAAAATGAACATTCCAGATGATGTGAAAATTGACGACCTTTTTGGAAAGCAAGTATTAAAATTGGATTGTAAAAGTTTAACAAGCATCCATGAAAATACAGTGAAAAAATTAAAATTTAAGACCGTTGTTATCAATGGTAATAATGTTGCTGTGACTTTCTTTGAAGCTAAGTATGGTCAAAATGGTACTAATACTTTTACACTAGAAAATGATAAAAAATGTGTTTCTATCAATCATGTGGAAACTAACTTTAAAGAGTATTACTGTCGCTAGTAATTTTGTTCAGCACGGTAAGACAGAATCGTCTCAGCCCACCCTGTTGGAATTAGCATATCACCATCGCCATCTTGATAAGCCCATGAAAATTAACACTTTGCTGATTAATGACTGATATTAAATCCTTCATTCGCACCATCCCGCACCACCCTAAACAGGGCATTATGTTTCGCGACATCACGACCTTGCTGAAAGACCCAAAGGGTTTGCAGTTGTTGGTAGATGGACTGGCGGAGCAATACGCCAACCAAAAAATTGATAAGATTGTTGGGATAGAGGCACGTGGCTTTGTGATTGGCGCAGCAGTGGCTTACAAGCTAGGTGTTGGCTTTGTGCCGATTAGAAAGTCCGGTAAATTGCCAGCACAAACTATTCAGCAGGAATATGCACTAGAGTACGGCACTGACGTGATGGAAATACATCAAGATGCGATTGCTAAAAGTGAGCAGGTGTTATTAGTTGATGACTTAATCGCGACAGGGGGTACCGCCATGACAGCAGTCAGTTTAATCAATCAGCTAGGTGGCAACATTGTTGGCTGTGCATTTGTCATCGATCTACCTGACAAAGGTGGTGCGAATATTTTATTAGCAAAAGGGTTAAAAGTTTTTTCCCTATGTCAATTTAACGGAGAATAGTATAAAATAATAACCACGATGGGGGTGTGGATGAATTTATCTACATCGAAAGTGTTAAAAATAATTCCATATGGGTTTTTACGGTATAGGCGTTACTTAA
>NCGC01000142.1 GCA_002281475.1 Methylophilales bacterium 28-44-11 | reverse complement strand
AATAAGCTCTGCCACTGCACGCTTTGTTAACGACATTAGTAAATCCTCCAGAATTATTAAGTGTATTGTTGTGGTATAAATTTACGCCCAAATTTAATGTTTCACAATAAGCATCGGTTAGAATGCAGGTTAACTTATGTATATATTGAGTCCATGGCTTTTAAACATATTACTTCTCGTGACAATCCTGTTTTTAAACAACTAAAAAAGCTGGCGGAAACTGCGCGTGAACGTCATCGTGAAGCATTAACATTGTTAGATGGCGTGCATCTCATTGAGGCTTATCACCAAGTATTTGGCGAGCCACACATGTTGGTGATTCCTGAAGGTAAAAGCTCATTAGAGGCAACTCAGTTGCTACAACATTTACAAGATGTCTCTACTATCATGTTTCCCACCTTGATGTTTGCAGAGCTAACGCCAGTTGCCAGCAGTACGGGCATATTGGCGTTGGTCAAGATTCCGCAAATTCCCCCACCAGAAGAAGCCGACTTTGCGTTGATGCTAGAAGATATTCAAGACCCTGGCAATATGGGGAGCATGCTTCGCACAGCAGCGGCTGCGGGGGTGCAAGTGGTGTATCTTTCCAAAGGGTGTACCGATGCATGGTCTCCCAAAGCATTGCGTGGCGGGCAGGGCGCGCAGTTTGTGTTGCCAATAGTCGAGCAAGCTGATTTGCTACCTACTTTATCCAATTTCAATGGCAACAGTTATGCTATGACGATGCAAGGGCAGTCGCTATATACGCAAAACTTTTTATCACCCAGTTTATTTGTCATTGGCAACGAAGGAGCGGGGCTAAGCTCTTCTGTGGTCAATGCGGTTGACCACAGCATTACCATTCCGATGGCAAACACTAGTACGCTCGCGGTAGAGTCACTCAACGCCGCAGCTGCAACGGCCATTTGTCTTTTTGAATGTCAGCGTCAGCGTAGTTAATTCATACGTACTCAGGAGGTTATATGCAACGCAAAATTTTAGGATTTAGTGCAATCGAGATCATGGTGGTCATGGCAATATTAGTGATTTTAGCCATGATTGCTATTCCATCGAGTTTGGCACGAATAGTGAAAACGCAGGTGGCAGGTACTATTCCGTGGGCCGATGTCGCCAAAGAACCGATTGAAGAAAGTTGGAAAGTCAATAAAGCGCTACCCGCTGACAATACAGCTGTAGGGTTGCCCAGTGCTGAAAAAATTGTGAGTAATTTTGTTACGTCACTGGTTGTGCAAGATGGCGCTATCCACATGACGCTTGGCAATAAGGTCCATCCTAAAATTCAAGGCACCATACTGACGATTCGTCCCGCGGTGGTGGAGGATTCTCAAATTGTACCAATCGCATGGGTATGTGGAAATGCAACCCCACCACCACCCATGGTGGTCAAGGGAGAGAACAAGACAACTATTCCAGATGAATATCTACCGCAATCTTGTCGCTAATTTTTTCTACATTTAATAATAAAAAGGAATCCAATGGCTGCACTTAATTACACAATTCATGGCAATGATTTACAGTATGTTCAAGTCAATCTTGCCCCGGGTGAAGCGTTTATGGCAGAGCAAGGCGCCATGATGTATACCGATCAAGCGATTGAAATGCGTGCAATCTTGGGTGATGGTAGTCGTTCGTCTTTTGCGATGATTGGGCGTTTATTTAAAGCCATCAAACGTCGTTTTACCGGTGAATCTATGTTTAGCAGTGTATATACCAATCAAGGCTTAAGCGCACAGGATGTTGCGATTGCTGCACCAAGTCCTGGGCAGATTGTGCCCATACAATTGCATGAGCAAGGTGGAACACTGATATGCCAAAAAGGAGCTTACTTAGCAGGGCAGGTCGGGCAAACCATTGCACTCGCTTTCCAAAAGCGAATTCGCGTCGGTCTGCTGGGGGGCGAAGGGTTTATCATGCAAAAAATAAGCGGTGAAGGCACAGTGTTTGTGCATGCCTCTGGCACGCTAAAGGCTGTGGAGCTTGGGCCTACAGATAGCTTAAAAATCGACACTGGATGTTTAGTTGCCATGTCATCCACAGTGCGCTACGACATCAAATATACAGGCACGCTGAAAACCAGTTTATTTGGTGGAGAAGGTTTGTTTTATGCCACCGTGGCAGGCCCAGGACGCGTATGGATACAATCTTTACCAATGAATCGGTTGGGACAAATTATTTTGAAAGCAGCGGTCGTTGGTCAAAGCAAAGGATCTATATGGGGCAAACTCTACCTTATGTTCATTATTGTCGCGGTGATCATTGCACTAGTCGGTAAGTAATTCACGATGTTGCAAACTGTCCCCGTATTATTGTTTGGGCCTACCCTACCACCAGCGGGTGTGCCCACTGAGTGTTTAGTCAACGAGCATGGCATCCGCATCCCGCCACAACAGCAAGTGCCATTTGCCAATCTAAGGGCAGACATTGGTGGCTTTGATCATGATCAATTGCAATTGCATTGGCAATCAGAAGGTAGTGACTACATGTTAGTGGCCAGCTCGCCCGCATCACAACAACAGCTTAAGCAATTATTGCCTGCAAAATTAATAACAGGGCTAAAAGGCTGGCATGTCGCCACCCTCAGTCAAAAAACGGTGTGGAACAGTTTAATCTACGGCGCAGGAGTATTGGTGTTGGCAGTGATGATAGGGGTTTGGCAATATGACCATCTGTTAAATTGGGCTGCTAGTCGTATTTCGATTGAAACAGAACATAAGATGGGTAAGGCGGTACTGAGTGCTTATAACAAACGTCAGGATGCGATTGTATCGGGTGCGGCGGTCAATTTTGTAAAGGAACTAGGTGCGCGGCTGACGCAAGGTTCAAAGTATCAATATCAGTGGCTGGTCATCAAAGACAATGCAGTCAATGCGTTTGCAATGCCAGGAGGCATTGTGATTGTGAACACAGGCCTACTTAAAAAAGCGGGCAGTGCAGATGAAGTGGCAGCTGTACTTGCACATGAGATCCAGCATGTAGAGCAACGGCATGCATTAAAGCATATGATGAATAGTGCAGGAGTGGCAGCCGTGGTGATGTTGGTGTTGGGTGACGCCAATGCAGCAATGATTATGATTGCGCATCAAGTCTCTACACAGTTTTTTAGTCGGCAAGTGGAGGCCGAGGCAGATTTAAAAGGTGCGCAATTATTATTAAAGCAACATATTCATCCTGAGGGCATGGCGCAATTTTTTAAACGATTGGCCAGTGAGCAGCCAAAAGAGGGAAGTATTCCTGAATGGTTATCCTCTCATCCTGATACCACGAATCGTATTCAAACGGCGGAACAATTTACTAAGCAGCACCCTTGTACATATTGCCAACATGTTACTTGGGATATAGAAGCAATTTTAGAGAATATCAATCGTCATAATGACTCTGACGAGAAACCACAGCCGTAAACGGCTAGTGTTTAATCGGCGGAACAACCTCTTCGAATAACTGCGTGGCTTCTGACTCATCAAATACATAATGCTTGTTGCAAAAATCGCAGTGTATTTGAATACTCCCTTGTTCTTCGATAATACTCTCGACTTCGTCCTGACCAAGCATGGTCAGCATGTTGGCAACGCTATCACGACTGCAACTACAAAATGCTTTAGTAGGTCGTGCGTTAAATAAACGCACCTCTTCCTCATGAAATAAACGTGTCAGTAATTGCGCTGGCGTCAGCTCCGTAAGTTCTAAGTCTGTGATGGTGTTGGCTAATTGATTGACGCGGTATCAATTTGCTGTGAGCGCAACATATAGTTTTCTAGCATCTCGGCGATACTGTTGCCTTCAATCGGCACAATACCTTGATAAGGCTCACCTGATTTTGGGTCTAAAGTAATCACAAATTGACCCGCTGCAATCAATTGCGTAAACGTTACTTCTGCTTTATGTTGATCTAGTAATGCTTCGTCCCACTTTGCTGTTGCGCGAATTTCTAAATCTGAATTACATTCCACCACCAATAATTTTAAAATGCCAGTGCTTTGCAATTGCAAAATCATTGCACCTTCCATTTTTAAAGTCGATATTAACAACGCACTGGCTGTCATTAATTCACCTAAAGCTTGTTTGAGCACAGGCGGCAAAGCCTGATGTTGCAATGCGTCTAAGTAAGTGGTGTTGAGATGCGCAACATTGCCTCGGATTGGCGTGTTGTCAAAAATAAAAGGATGAAGGGTGTCATGATGTGTTTGCATAGTGATATTTTAACATCGCCAAGTGTTTTTCAGCAGACAAAAAAGCCCATGCATGACATGGGCTTTGCATTACAGAATATCTGTAATTAGAAGTTATAGATTAAGGTGGCGCGGCCAGTGATGGGTGATCCTGGGGTAATGTTATTGTTGTTGTGTGCATACAAGGCATATTCTTTATTGGTTAAATTCTCAATATTGAATTGCAAATGTAATTTTTCGCTTAATTTACCAAAGATGGCAGCATCATAACGCGTATAACCTGGCATGACAGTACTTGTGGTTGCGGTAGGTAATGCCGCCAAACGCTCAGATACACTCACAACACCTAACGCCACAGCCCACATGTCGTTAATTTCATATTTATTCCACAGTGATAAAGTGCGGTCAGGTGTTTGTGCAAGTTCAGCGCCTTTGAGCACTGCACCAGCGCCGACCCCTTGCTGTTTGGTAATTTCACCATCTTGAAAGGCAACCCCACCAAATACACTCCACTTATCAGTGATATTCCCTGTTAAACCAAGCTCAATGCCTTTGGTTTCTTGGCCATCCACAATGATTTGTTGTGCCGGATTGTTAGGGTCTGCTACTTGCACATTTTCGCGCTCAAGTTGATAAATAGCAGCGGTAAATGCTAGGTTTGGGTTGATGTCCCACTTCGCACCCACTTCGTAATTGATGAATTTTTCTGGTTTAAATGTAGCGTTAGTCACTGTGAGTGAAGTGAGTTGGTCACCTGCTCTTGGCACATAGGAAACGCTATAATTGGCATATAGAGATAACGGCTCTAAAGGTTTAAATATCAAGCCTGCACGTGGTGATAATAGGTTGTCACTTACATTAATGTCATTGTTACTTAACACATCAGTGAAGTCTGTATCAAAATTGTCATGACGTAATCCCACAATCGCTTGCCATTGTGGAGAAAACGTAATTTGGTCTTGGAGATAAAAACCAGCTACAGTCACGCTACTTTCTAGGTTGCGTGTGACATTGTTAAATGTGAGACCTGATACAGTTGGGTTGTTAACCGAAAAAGTACCTGGGACGTTTTCTGAGCCTGCAAATGGCGTTGAGCGATTGTTGTCTGTATCTTGAACAGAAAACTCGGCACCTGCTAACAGTTTATGTTCTATGCTGCCCGTTTTTAGTTTATAGGTCACATCTGTTTGGTTAATCAAGTTTTCACGTTTGGTTTCATCACGATAAGCACCAAGTTGCACGGTGTTGTTATTTGCCACTGCGCTTCTAGCAAATACGTTTTGATAGTATTTATCGTAGATGGCATAACGTGTACTATTTTTTACACCCACGCCATTTTCAAATGCATGTTCAATAGAAGCATTAAACGCCACGGTTTCAGTTTCTGTTGGGCTTAAACGGGCATTACCAAAAAACGTATCTTCATCTCCAATATTGTACGGACGGTTTTTGAAACCCGAATTTCCAGCCACATTTTGAGATGGTACTCCGCGATCTGCCGTGCGTTTATCATCAAAATATTCTGCACTTAACACAATCTTAGTATTGTCATCTGGGCGAATCGTAAATGTTGGCGTAAAGCCGTAACGCTCAATACTCACGCCATCACGATATGAGCCAGAGTCTTCATACATGGCGTTTAATCTGAAAGCCACCTCATCTGTGAGTGCTTGACCAAAATCACCACTGATACGTTTAAAATCGTATGCGCCATAGCTAGTTGTTAACTCTCTGATTGGGTCCCAGCCAGCTTCTTTGGACACACGGTTGAGGGCACCACCAGCGCCTCCACGACCAAATGCCATGCCGTTGGGGCAAACCATCTAGAAAAAAATCACCTGTGGTTGCATTACCACGAAACACCAATGCATCGCGATTGCCTTCACCTTGAGCCGCTTGCACACCAGGCACATATTGCACCGCTTGCGAAATACTTTGTATGGATTGATCTTTAATTAAGTCTTGCGGAATGACAGTAATAGACTGCGGCGTATCACGTAACTCAGTGTCTGTTCTGGTGGACGAAGTACTTTTTTTTGCGTTGTAACCTTTGACAGGGCGCGTATCGCTTTCTTTTTCGCCAATCACCTCCACGGTTTCAAGTTTAACCGTCTTGTCTTCAGCATTTGCTTGTTGTGCAAAAGCCATCAAGCCAGAAGCGATCATTAAACCCACGGCTTGCATCAACGCCATGTGCATAGTGGATAACTTCATATTGGATGGAGACAATTTTGTATTGCTACACATAATCTTGTAAACCTTTCATTAAATAGTGTGTTCACTGTTATCAATTTCCGTAATGATAATGTAAATGATAACTGTTATCAATAATAAGTTATTTGAATGAAAGGTTAATGCGTTAACTAATTTGAAATGAGGTGTTGAATTTGCCAATGGGCAATTGCCCATTCCCAGATTTCAGCTTGGGTTGCACGATATAGGGAAGTAGGTGGCGATTGTTGTAAAAAAGATAACGCCTCTATCAAAAGCTGGGAAGCTTGCTGCCCCTGAATGGCTGGTGCTAGCGTTTGTTTGCTCAGCTTTTCACCCTGCGCATTTTTAACTACTGGAATATGCGCATACTGTATGCTCGGTAATTCCAGCACATGCTGTAAGTAAATTTGGCGCGGCGTTGACATCAATAAGTCGGCTCCTCTTACGATATGGTTTACACCTTGCATCGCATCATCTACGACAACTGCCAATTGATAGGCAAATAAGTCATCTGCACGTTTCAGTACAAAATCCCCAATCTCTGATGCTAGCTGCTGTTTAATCGCGCCATAAATAGCGTCTTTAAATTCCCCAATAAAATCATTTGTTTTAATGCGCCATGCTAGACGAGTGTTGGCTTTAATCGGATGATGAAGACAAGTGCCGGGATAAATGACGCCTTCGATGCCTTGCAGGGTAGAGGAGTCGGCGATTTCCTTTCGGCTACAAGTGCAAGGGTATATCAGGTTGTTCTGCGTGAGTTGTGTTAAAGCCTGCGCATAGTGTCTTGTTTGCTGACTTTGATAAATAATGTCGCTATCCCAGCTAAATCCAAATGCCACTAAAGTGTTCAAGATATCTTGGGCTGCCCCTTTGACTTCTCTAGGCTTATCTAAATCTTCAATTCTGACTA
>NCGC01000141.1 GCA_002281475.1 Methylophilales bacterium 28-44-11 | reverse complement strand
ACACTGTTACCCAGTGAAACAGACATGCCGTCTAAGATGGCCAATGTCAAAGGCAATGCAATTGAAATGGTGGTGCCAAACCCAAGGGCTGAGCGAATCTCGACCACACCGCCCATGGCAGTAATATTTCGTTTCACCACATCCATCCCAACGCCACGACCAGACACATCGGTCACCACTTCTGCCGTAGAAAAGCCTGGAGCAAAGATAAGCGAAAACACTTCGCTATCTGACATATTTTCACTCACAGCTAAACCATTGGATTGTGCTTTGGCTAAAATACGCTCACGATTCAAACCAGCGCCATCATCGGTGACTTCAATCACAATACTGCCACCTTTATGCGCAGCAGAAAGCGTTAAGATGCCGATTTCTGATTTACCGGCGGCTTTACGTTTTTCAGGCGTTTCAATTCCATGGTCCACGCTATTTCGTACTAAATGGGTCAATGGATCGACAATACGTTCAATCAACCCCTTATCTAATTCTGTTGTCGCACCAATGGTGACAAACTCCACTTTTTTGTTTAACTTACCGGCTAAATCGCGCACCATACGTGGGAAGCGTGAGAACACAAAATCCATCGGCATCATACGAATCGACATCACAGATTCTTGCAAATCGCGCGTATTACGTGTGAGCTGGCTCACACTGTTAATCAAGGCCTCATTCAATACTGGATCAAGTGCATTGACACGTTGCTCGATCATGGCTTGGGTAATGACTAATTCACCCACCAAGTTAATTAATTGGTCTACTTTTTCAATGCCAACACGAATCGATGTGGTTTCTGTATTGGCAGGTGGCTTATCAGATTCACGTCTGGCTTGAGCGCGCTTCTCTACAGGCGCTGTGGCAGTAGCTACCTCTTCTACCACATGTTTCTCAACGACTGGTTGTGTACCAGAATTTTCAGCTGTTAATGCAGTATCATCACCAATCAGTTGTGTTGTTGTTGCATCTGGGTGTGGATTAAATGGCGCAAAAAAACCATAGCCCTCTTCTTCACTTTCTTTACCTTCGTCTGCAAATAAGCCATAGCCAACTTCTTCATGCACTTTTACTTTGCCATCATCTGCTGTGGGGTCTTCTACTGGGGCTGATGCTACTGACGTTGCAGCCACAGTAACTGGTTCAGCGGCAGGCTCTTCTGCCTTTGTGGCTTGACCTACGGTAATCACTAAATCATCAGGGTCTAAAATAAAGGAGCAAATAGAAATAATGTCGTCTTGACTAGAGTCAGTGACCAATGTGAGCACATGACGTTTATCTGCTTGTTGAGCTGAACTTACTTCACCCAACAACGCTAGCTCATCTTTAATATTGCTTAAATCTTTATCGGAAATTTCTGGCAATGCCACATGGAAAACTTGATGGCCTGGCGGCAAATCGATTGCAACATTTGCTGCCACAACAGGAGCTGACGTAGGAGCGACCGCTAAAGGCGCTTGTGTCTCTAAAGCTGGCGCAGCTTTTGGTGCTGGCACTACATCACCTGCTTCAGATAATGATTTCAATACCATTTTCACGTCTGACACTTGGTCCTGGTCGACATTGCTGGCGTGGCGGTGACCATCCAACTCCATTTTCAGCACATCTTTGGCAGCTAAAAATGCATCGACATGTTCAGCGGTCAATTTCATTTCGTTTTTGCGAATTTTATCGAGCAAGTTTTCGAGTACATGCGTAATTTCCGCCATGTCCATAAACCCAAATGTCGCCGCTCCACCTTTGATGGAGTGCGCTGCTCTAAAAATCGCATTTAAATCTTCTGTATCTGGCTGATCAATATCAATCCCTAGCAGTAAGCGCTCGGCCTCTGCAAGCAGCTCATCTGCTTCATCAAAGAAGACTTCATAAAACTGACTCATGTCTACTGTCATTGTGATACCTCATTTTCCGTTATGTGCGTTAGGGTTACCTAACACGGTGGTCATAACACTCCACCGTAATACGTTTTGTTTTTTTTAACCAATCACCTTTTGTACTACTTCGATCAAACGTTTAGGGTCAAACGGTTTCACCAACCAACCGTTAGCACCTGCCGCTTTGCCTTTTGCTTTCATCTCATCGCTAGATTCTGTGGTGAGCATTAAGATAGGCACTTTTTGATAAGAACCTAATTCACGTAGGTTTTTGATTAATGTCAGGCCATCCATAATCGGCATGTTTTGGTCTGTTAGCACTAAGTCTACTGTCCTCTCTTTGGCCTTGTTTAAGCCATCTTGTCCATCCACAGCTGACACTACTTCATACCCAGCGGCTTTTAAGCTAAAGGCCACCATCTGACGAAGTGATCCTGAGTCATCGACTGCTAAAATTGTTTTTGCCATTTCGTACTCACTTTTACTTTATTAAAAATAACCACCAAAAAATTTTGCTACCCATTTGTTCAATGCATTCAAAACAAATCGATATCGCCCGTTGCCATATCTTGTTGTCCAACCACTTTTCTTAAGTTGCCAGTGAGTGCGTCACTGCCAGAATGCAAAGTTTCATGGATACTGGCCAAAAACCTTGCAATATCGTTGTGCTCACGTGAGGCATCCTTGTCATAACTATGCTCGGCTAACTCTTGCAACAATTCTTTTAATCCATTCACACGGTTGATGGTCCGATGTAAAAGCTGGTTGGTCATGTCTTGAAACTGCATACCGGTCACCACAGAGTTGACTTCATCACCGATGTTTTCCTGATACTCATTAAGCGCAAAGGTCATCGCCTCATCCAGCTTGCCCGAGGTCACCAACAGATTACGTTGCTGTGCAATCAAGTCATGTATTTTCATAAAACTTGTGCTTAGCTTTTCTATCGCCTCGTTTAATAAGAATGCGGTTTGTTGTAAGTCGGATTCCACCTCGACCAAATGCTGGTCGCCGTGACTCGCCACAGCGGCCAAAAGCGTTCTTAATTCATTAATTGGTAATTTGTTCATTTCCATGACATCATGCCCCATCACTCTTATTTTTAATTTGTAGAATACCGTTGTAAAACATGCCTATTTTATTAATCTAATTAGCTGGTTGCTTGCCAAGTGGGACCATAGGATTTGCTGGTGCAGATATCGGTGGCGCTGGTATCAATTCCCCGGCTTTTTCGCTCTCGGCGTCTTTAATCGCTTCTTCCTCTGCTTGCTTGTTCATCACCACTAAGCTAATACGACGATTGGTAGGATTGAACGGATTTTCTTTGTCATATAACGAAGCAGACGCCAGCCCTACGACTCTCAGCAATTTGGATTCATCCATCCCGCCTGCGATCAATTCACGGCGAGACGAATTGGCGCGGTCTGACGACAACTCCCAATTGCTATAACCTTTTTCACCATTGGGGTAAGGTGCCGCATCGGTATGTCCTGACAAACTGATTTTGTTCTGAACGCCATTGAGCATCGTGCCAATTTCACGCAAAATTTCTCGTGCATAGGGTTGTAAATCTGCTTTGGATGATTCAAACATGGGACGGTTTTGCTCATCTAAAATCTGAATACGCAATCCCTCGGGGGTAATGTCCAACATCAATTGGCTTTTGAACTTCTTTAAAGTCTCACTTTGATCAATGGTCTGCTCAATTTTTTGTTTTAAGTCTTCTAGCTTTGCTTGCTCAGATTTTCTCAATGCCTCTTTGGCGTCTTGAATCGTGACACTTTTTTGTTTACCTGGAGGGCCGTCTACGGGTTTCACTTGGCCTTGTTTTTTAGTAATGTCTTTACCACCGGTATTTTTAATCAGCGAATCAGTCACACCCACGGCAGGGCCACCCATCATGGCCACCTTGAGTGGTGTTTTAAAATACTCAGCAATGCCTTCTTTTTGCGCTTTTGAGGTTGAGCCCAATAACCACATCAATAGAAAAAATGCCATCATC
>NCGC01000026.1 GCA_002281475.1 Methylophilales bacterium 28-44-11 | reverse complement strand
TGCTTGTAAATCCGAGACCATAGAAAAGGCTTGTCGTAAGTTAAGCTGTGTGTATCCTGGCGTTTGTGAAAACCTCAACACAGATCACAGTGCCTTGATACAACTGTATCGCAAAGCACGGGCCATTAAAGGCGTGAAGAAAATACTCATCGGCTCAGGGTTGCGTTATGACTTAGCAGTGAAATCACCGGAGTATGTCAAAGAACTGGTGCAACATCATGTGGGTGGTTATCTGAAAATTGCGCCAGAGCATTCTGAAGAGAATGTGTTAAGCAAAATGATGAAGCCGGGCATGGGTGCGTACGATGAGTTCAAGGCCATGTTTGAAAAGTTTAGTGCAGAGGCGGGCAAGAAGCAGTATTTAATCCCTTACTTTATTGCATCACATCCCGGCACGACAGATGAAGATATGCTGAATTTAGCGCTATGGCTTAAAAAATATGAGTTCAGACTAGACCAAGTGCAAAACTTTACCCCCACACCGATGGCCATGGCGACTGCGATGTATCACAGTGGTAAAAATCCCTTGCGTAAAGTGACAGCGGATTCAGAGGACGTACCTGTAGCCAAAGCAGGCAGTGTGCGTAAATTGCACAAAGCCTTTATTCGCTACCATGATCCAGCCAATTGGCCCATGCTGCGTGAAGCGCTAAAACGGATGGGCCGAGAAGATTTAATCGGACCAGGAAAAAAACAATTGGTACCAGCATTTCAACCTGCAGTGATTGGCACGATTCGACAATCGGATGGCACCAGCTTTAAACCCAAGCCAATGTTGCCTAAATCATTTAATGACATGAAAAATTCGGCAAGACCTTATCAGGCAAAGCGCGCGCAAACAAAGACTTCACCCCAGCCTTTTACAGCCAAGAAAGTTGTAGAATCTGCTAAGCCGCAAAGACACGCTAGCAAAAAGTCCTCTAAGCCGAACTAGTCTACTGGGTTACGGTCTCTTAGAGGCAATACACACACAGGAGTTAACATGTATCGTTTTTTTAGTGCCAATCCATTTCTAAAAACCACTTCACACTGGCTTGCTATATTGTTCATGCTGTTTCCTTTACTCGGGCATGCAGCAGATAAAGGCTTGTTTTGGAAAATGGAATCGCCCTCTGGCATCACCAGTTATTTATTTGGCACGATGCACACTGACGATAATCGCGTCACTGAATTTTCACCACAAGTGATAGACGCGCTGAAAAGTGTGGATACCTTTATGATGGAAGTATCAGCCAGCCAAGACCCAAAATTATTGATGTTGCAAGAAGGCAATATTGCACAGCTGATGACCTCTGAAGAGTTTGAGCAAGTGCGAGAGCTGGCAGATTTTCATGTCATGCACTTAGGGGCTGCCATGCAAATGAAGCCATGGCTTTTGGCGGTGATATTTGATTTACCAAAACCTCAAACACCGTTTGCACAGGACAATTTGCTAATGACAACTTCTGAGGACTTGTCTAAAAATGTGGTTGGTATTGAAACGCCACAAGAGCATTTTGGGGTGATGGATAGTTTTAGTTTGGACGAGCAAATGGTGATGTTGCGTGCCGTGTTAAAACGTACTCCAGAACAAAAAGAAAAAGATTTTGAAAAACTCATGCGTGCTTACTTAAAAGGGGACGCGGCTGAAATTGCCAATTTGGATGCGCAAATTACTGGGGGTATGTTGCCAGCTCCTTTGTGGCAAAAAATGCGTAGCAAATTATTAGAGGAACGCAATGTGGTGATGGCACAACGCAGCCTAATGAAGGCCAATGAACAATCAACATTTGTGGCAGTGGGCGCTTCGCATCTGGCCGGGGAAACTGGTTTGATTGCAGCATTTAGACAAGCAGGGTTTAAATTAACCCCACTCAATATGCGTTAAGTGAGCCTAAACTTGAATGCGTTCTAAATGAAAAAACGTGTCTTAGCACACGTTTTTTTATGCTTTTTAGGCAAAATTCTTAGATTCATCTTCTATGGTTTGAATAGCTGTTTCAAAATCCATGGATTTATCGTAGAAGTATTTCACACCCAGTTGATTAGCCAGGTTCTTAAAATACCCGTTAGTATGATTGGTCAGCATCAGTGTCAGCGGACGCTTAAATGGATACTCGGGACTAATGGTATGACGTACGACTTCAAATCCATTGCCATGTGCTAACTCAATATCGGCAATCATAAAATCATACTGTTTGGTATCAAGTAATGAAATCGCCTCTTGCTTATTGGTTGCGTAATCGTCAATGGTGACGTGCGTACAGCCCTTGAGCATCTCCATAAGAGAGTCGCGCAACAACTGTGAATCTTCTACCAAAAGTACACGCATCATAATTTTTCTACAAAGAAACCCGATAATGAAAGATTCTAATCAATGTAATAACACATTGATATCGGGTTTTGTCCTACATATATTCAATCGGGACAAATTAAGTAACCAAGGCATATTTAATCGCGTAATACGTCAAATCCGCATTAGTTTTTAAACTCATTTTTTCTAAAATTCTGGTGCGGTATGTGCTGACTGTTTTAATACTGATATGCAATTCTTCTGCAATCTCTGTGGGTGTAAGTCCACTTGCCAATTTAAAAAAGACTTGAAATTCACGTTCGGATAACTGCTCGTGCAACTGCTTATCCGAAGGGTGACTGAGTTCGTTGGTCATCAGTTCAGCAAGTTGAGACGAGATATATTTTTTGCCATTCGCAATGGTGCGAATGGCACGAATTATTTCATCTGAATCTGCATCTTTGGATAGATAGCCTTTGCAACCACTACGCATCAAATTAAGCGCATATTGTTCTTCAGCATATCCACTTAATACTAAAACAGGTAGGTCTGGTGCAATATGTTTGAGGTCATGTAAAGTATCCACGCCATTTTTATCAGGCATGGAGATATCCAAAACGACTACATCATATTTATTTTTACGAATGAGATTTAAAGCTTCTACGCCAGAAGATGCCTCGTCTGTGACTTCTAAATCGGATTCCAACTCTATTAAATTGCGTAATCCTTGCAATACAATTTTGTGATCATCCACGAGCAGTATTTTTTTCATGCTTTAATTCCAAAGTCGTCAATCATGCGCAATTAAACCACAAGGTTTAACGGTTTGCTTCGTCTGAAGTGTCTGCTGTGCCGTCAAGTCCATGACGAAACGATTGCCAATCTTTTGAAATCAGTTTGGTCGTATCGATCAATAATGGTTTTTTCTGCCAAGAAGCTTTAATCATTAAGTAAATTACAGCGCTCAAGCACAAGGGGATTAACATAGAAATTCCTAAAATTAGTTCTCGATTTGGGCTGTGCCAGGCAGTGGCAAAAAGCCACATTAAGCCTAGCAAACCACTAAAAATAATGGCAGAAAACATCACCAAAAAGCCAATAAAGCTGTTTACAATCCGCTTTAAATCTTGCATCACATTCTGTGAAATGAGTGTGGTCCTACTCTCAGCATAATCTGCGGCATTGTCTTTTACCGCAATCAAATCTTGTTTGGCTTCCGTCAAGCGGTTGCCAAGTAAGTAAAATGTGATTTTTTTTAGAATGGCTGCAAACATGGTTTACGCTTTCTTTATTGTGAAGATTGTTTTGAGCCTAACACATAGCCAAGCAATAAACCCACACCCGCCACTACCATCAATGTGCTTACTGGGTGCTCTTTGACTGCGTCAACAGCACGTTGTTTACTGGTACTATATGCATGAGACACCTCATCTGTCACCACATGTTTAAGATCGGCAATTTTGTTATTGATTTGCTGTTTTATCTCATCCACATTAGTGGTTTGTTTAAGGTCATCCATTAATGCTCTTAAACTATTAATCAGCGCTTCGGCTTGGTCCTTGGTATTCTCTGTTTTATTTACAATATTATCCGATACTTTATTAGCGGTCGATTTAATTTGACCTGCCACTTTATCTACGGTGTTATTGGCTTCCTCAGCAAGTTTATCTGCATCTGAACGGACAGCATCTTTATTTAAATTAAACATTATTTTCTCCTATTTTAAATAATAAAAATTAACTTCTAGATTTTAAAAATGAAATGATGGTAAGGATTAAAAATATAAAAAAAAGTACTTTTGCAATCCCCGCGGCACTTGCTGCAATTCCACCAAAACCAAACACTGCGGCTATTAGCGCAATAACTAAAAATACTACGGTGTAATGAAGCATTTTGTTCTCCTAAGGTTGGTACGCGGATATAAATGCGTACAATGTGAAGCTATTGTAAGGAGGGTGAGCAAAATGTATGAGAGGGTATTGTCTGATAGCCTTGTAAGAAAACACCTACATTTGTAATACAGATAGTGAGCAAGATATTACTGGATGAATATAACATGCTATGCTTTATATATACACCTATACAACGTTTAAATTAGGCTGCAATGCGAAAATTTCTTGAGATACTCTTTACTAAGTTAGACAAGTTGTTCGATGTTTTTGGTGGACGCAATATTGCGTTATTAGGTGTTTCACTGATTATCACGATATTTAGTTTATTTTTTAATGATAATTGGTTGCAGGATGCCGTTGAAAAATCTGTTGAAATTTCCCAACTTAACCATATATTGCAAGAAATAGTTTTGCTGCGTGGCAATATATATAAAGCCGAAAGTGCGCAACGCGGTTATTTGTTAACGCATTCAAAAGACTATATCTTGTTTTATGATGTAGGTATCGATGATGCAAAAAAGAATCTACAGTCCGTTGAAACTATCCTAATGAATATGACATACGCCTCGGATTATAAAAGCGAACAAGCCTTGTTAAGTAAACTATCCGCAGACGTGGGTGCAAAAATTTCAGAAATGAATGTGACATTAGAATTTGCTACCAATGGCAAGGTCGCAGATGCTACAAAAGTGGTTAAACTCGATAGTGGTTTGAATCAAATGAACAGTATTAATGCGAATGCCGAGCTACTCCAAACCGCGCTAAATGTAAGACTAAAAGACATCCATCAAGCACGCAATGTTACTCGCAATGTGATACGTACATCAGTGATTGCTGGCCCCATCTTACTTATTTTTTTAGTGGTGTTGGTCATTAAGCAATTGCTTCAAGAGTTAGCGGATAAGGCAGTATTACAGCAACGCTTATCAGATGAAAATCATCGTCACGAAACCCATGCGGTGGAGCAAAGTAAACTGCTCAGGAGTTTGGCGTTAGATTATCAGGCAGATGTAGAGCGTGAGCGTCATAAATTAGCTAGAGAGCTACATGATGAAATGGGCTCAATTTTAACCGCCTCTAAAATGGATATTTCGTGGGTCATCAAGTCGATTTCAAAAACACATCCTGACATCGTAGATAAACTAAAAAAGACCAACTCTTATTTAGATCAAGGTATTAACTTTAAACGCCAAATGGTACAAGAGTTACATCCTTCCATGATTTCTTCGTTTGGTTTTTGGCCTGCATTACGTTCTTTAATTGATGATGCTGTGGAGCGCAATAAGTGGGCGCTGACTATAACATTGCCTGATGAAAGTACTGAAATTAATGAAACCATCAGTTTGGTAGCTTACAGAATTGTGCAAGAAACCTTAAATAATTGTAATAAATATGCAAAAGCCACCGAATTGTCGATCCATATGATCAGTGATGAAAAACATTTAAAAATTGAGATTCAAGACAACGGGGTGGGGTTGGATTTAGCCCACCTAGATAATAAAACGCATGGCTTGAGTGGAATGCGACACCGTGTGCTTGCGATTGGCGGCCACTTTGAAATAGACAGTAGTTTAGGCAAAGGCTTATTTACTCGGGCTATTTTGCCTTTAGATGTCAAAGCTTCTGGCGCGTAAACATGTATATGTAGTCATTTTCTGACAGCAGAATCGGAGAAGGTACGACGGACCGATATTGTGTAAATCCTTATGATGGCATCTAACAAAACGCACTATGTTTTGTATATGTTGATGACTTAGGAGAAGACAATGAATAATATGAATGTTAAAAAAACGACTACAGGCTTGGCAATTTTGGTTGCAGGTTTGTCATTTCAAGCACATGCCTTTGATACAGAGCAGGTACAAAATAATCAAGCATCTTATGCTAATCAGTTTAACCAGCTTGACGTCAACAGCAATGGATCGCTGACGATGACAGAAGCGGAAAAAGACAAATCGTTGAATAGTCAGTTGTTCACACAAGCCGATAAAGATAATGATGGCACATTGGACAAAGATGAATACGCGGAAGTGAAAACACAAGTTGGCGAGAAAAAAGTCTCACAAGTGGTGAGCGACAGTGTCATTACAACCAAAGCAAAAGCGAAATTGTTGGCAGAAGAGTCACTCAAATCGCTCAAAATCAGTGTAGAAACGTATAAAGGTGAAGTTATCTTAAGTGGCTTTGTAGTGGATGAAAGTATGAAAGCCAAAGCCGAACAGTTGGTTGCAACAGTAGAAGGTGTGAAGTCTATAAAAAACGGGTTGGTAGTAAAAAGCTAAATGCTTAATCATGCTTACTAATTAAGCCAAATTTGTAGTTTTAAATGTGCCGTATAAAAAACCATACTGAAAAAGTGTGGTTTTTTTTTACTCATAGATTAGCCTATACTTGATTGCTATCGATGATGCAGTCTTGATAAAACGTTTACGCGGAGTACCAATGTAGGATGCACTTCCTTATCTGTTGAATATGGATGATAATCACGCACTTTTCGACAAATCCTACATACTTTTAAGCCATCTTTAATGACTACAAAAATCTTTCGTGTTGCCAGTTACAGCGTCATTGCAATGCTTGTGATATTTATATTGCTCACGTTTCGCAATTACGGCATTAGCAATGATGAGGAAGTGCAGCATGTGTACGGTCGGTTATTGTTAGATTTTTATCAATCTGGCTTTCAAGATCAATCTGCGTTTCATTATAAAAATCTATATTTATATGGTGGCTTCTTTGATTTGATGGCGGCGCTGCTTGAGAAAGGCGATGTGCTATGGGTTTGGGATATGCGTCATTTGCTATCAGCAGGCTTTGGTCTGATGGGCCTTATCGCGGTCTGTAAAATTGCCACCACATTAGGTTCTGCTAGAACAGGGCTGATTGCATTATTGATGCTCTCGCTCACAGCAGCATGGACGGGTACGATGTTTACCCACACCAAAGATATCCCATTTGCAACCTGCATGGCATGGGCGCTTTATTATACGATCCAAGCTTGTCGTTTTGCGCCCAAGATACCATTGCAAATCAGTCTAAAACTTGGGGTGGCAGTAGGGTGCGCCTTGGGCTTACGCATTGGCGGCGGGTTTGCTGTGATCTATTTACTCTTATCTTTATTGATCGCTAGTGTGTTTATGGCGAATGGTGTGACTGCAAGGTTGCAATTTTTAGCGAAGAGTAGTTGGACCTTGCTGCCCGCTGCCTTAATATCGTTCGCATTAATGGCGATATTTTGGCCATGGGGCGTGATGTCTCCTGACCACCCAGCAGAGGCAATCAAAGCATTTTCAAACTTTTCTTTTAATATGCTGACCATCGACCACGGGATGGTAACCCGCATAGGTGAGGTACCTAGAACCTATTTATTGCACTACTTGTGGGTGCGTTTGCCCGAAGTGTTTTTGCTGGGCTTGTTGAGCATTGGGTTGATTTCATTCGCCAATTTCCAACACATGCGTCAACAATTAGTAACCATAGGCTGGGTTGCTTTAACCCCTTTATTAATTGCTATTGTGTTCCCTTTAGCTTTTGTATTGATAACTAAACCTGCACTTTATAATGGGGTAAGGCATTTTACTTTCGTGTTGCCTCCATTGGCAGTATTGGCAGGCATCGGCATTGATCAAGCATGGAAAGTATTTGAGACTTCCAAACCTAAATTAATCGCATTGGGGGTTGTATGCTTTGTATTAGCGCTATCTACATTGGTCGAACTTATTCAATTACATCCTTATGAATATATTTTTTATAACCATTTGGCAGGCAGTAATGCGACCGCTGAAGCAGAATGGGAAAGTGATTACTGGTCGAGTAGCTTGCGCGAAGCGGCAAAGGCGCTTCAATCATTACCTTTGCCAACGCGTGAAGCCCCTTATTTAGTAGCGGTATGTGCAGAATCGGTGCAGGGTAGCGCATACTTAGACCATCGCTTTCAAGTGACTAAAGATTGGGTCGCCGCAGATTTTTTTATGTCGTCCACCAATATGCATTGCGATCAAGTGTTGCAAGGCGAAGTGATTGCAGAAGTTAGGCGACTTGGTACATTACTCGCAGTTGTCAAAGACAGAAGAAAGTTGCTAGGAGAAGCGCGTGATCCAACACCAGCCCCTTATTAAACATAAGTTAATGCAACAGATGCCCGCTGTTCAAATACATAGTCGTTCTCAGGACAACCCCCATATCACTGTGATCGTGCCAGCCTATAACGAGGCATTGGCGATTACGAGTACCGTTGAAAATATCGTGCACACTTTGTCTAGTCTAAGCAGCCACTGGGATATTGTCGTCGTGGATGATGGTAGCCGCGATGACACCTCTGGAGTTGTTAAAGCATTACCACCTTCTATGCATACTGGTTTAGTGAGATTTTCCCGAAACTTTGGTAAAGAGTATGCCATTACCGCAGGCTTAAGCTATGCAGTGGGCGATATTGTCATTGGTATGGATGCAGACGGGCAACACTCTGGCACCTTGTTGGTGGAAATGATGCGCAAGTGGCGTGAAGGTTACGACATGGTGTATGCGGTCCGGCAAGACCGAGACGTAGAATCTACCTTTAAACTGTGGGGCTCCAGACTTTTTTATCGGTTAATGAGCGCTAGCGGAAAAATTGATATTCCACGCGATGCAGGTGATTTTCGATTAATGGATAGGGTGGTTGTAGATGCGCTATGTGCCTTACCAGAACGTAACCGATTTATGAAAGGCATTTATGCTTGGGTAGGCTATCGCTCTATCGGTATTCCATATACACCGCTTGCTAGAACGCATGGAGAGAGTGCATTCTCGCGTTTAAGGTTGATGAGCTTGGCCTGGACGGGAATCACCAGTTTTTCATCACTGCCATTACGCTTAGCCAGTGCGGTGGGCGTGGTACTGGCGTTGATGTCATTTGCCTATGGCATCTTGGTCATTATAGATAAGCTATTTTTTCACGAGTCAGTACCTGGTTGGCCAACTGTAGTAGCTAGTATGATGTTTTTATCCGGCGTGCAATTATTGTTTATTGGGATATTGGGTGAATATCTGGCGCGTATCTATGACGAAGTCAAAGGGCGTCCACCTTATATCGTGGCTGAGGTAAGTCGGCCACAAGCCGAACCGCCTCAACATGAAGGCTGATATGCAAACTCTCAAGCGCTCTATCTCTTGGTTTTTGGTGGTGGGGGCGATAGCCGCATTGGTCCATTACGCAATGGCTGTGACCCTTGAAGGCATGTATTCAGTAAGGCCGGCGTGGTCCAACATCATCGGATTTTGTGCGGCGTTCCCAGTCAGTTATCTTGGTCACCGTCACTTCTCATTTTCAGGCCAGAGTTCATCACATCAGCAAGCACTGCCCAGATTTTTGGCCGTCGCAATATTGGGGTTTTTAGCTAACCAAACC
This sequence comes from Methylophilales bacterium 28-44-11, assembly GCA_002281475.1. Taxonomy (GTDB): domain Bacteria; phylum Pseudomonadota; class Gammaproteobacteria; order Burkholderiales; family Methylophilaceae; genus Methylophilus. Next base: position 10,710 of record NCGC01000026.1, on the reverse strand, counting down.
CTGGTATTGCTGGGTTTGCATTTCACCGCACTCCCATTTTGGAGTTTGTTGGCGCTTGCGATGATCGTTGTGGCTATCGGCACTTATTTGTTGAGTAAACACTGGGCATTCTAATAGATGAAATCGATCATCATGAGCGCCGACGACTATGCGCAGAGCGCCGAAATCGAAAATGGGATATTACATTTAATCCGTTTGGGTCGCCTCACCGCAACTTCATGCTTGACCTTGAGTCCGCGCTGGCAGATGTCGGCCAAATTGCTCACCCCTGACATTCGACAAAACGCAGATATAGGTTTGCACCTAGATTTTACGCAATATGCGCATCCTTTACGTCATTCCTTACCAACGCTTATCATCAAAACTGCGCTAAGAATGCTGTCTAAAAAGCAAATTAAACACTCTATCCAAATACAGCTGGATGCGTTTGAAGATGCGCTTGGTACTGGCCCTGATTATGTGGATGGGCATCAACATGTGCATCAGTTGCCACAAATACGCGAGGTGCTTATTCAGGAGTTGAGCCATAGATATGCCAATCATTTGCCATGGATACGTATTGCAGCGCCACCTGTGGGGGATGGTTTAAAAGCCGTGGTCATTAAGCTGTTAGGTGCGAAGCGCTTAGAACAATTGGTTATTGCGAATGGATTGCCTTATTCTAAGTCCTTGCTTGGGGTGTATGCATTTCATCTAAATGCAGATGATTACCGACAACAGCTCAATGTATGGCTTTCAAACTTAGAGACAACCGCTGACCCAATCGCAATGATGTGCCATCCGGCAACTGGGGTGAAAGACTTCACACAGCAGGATGATCCTATTTTAGCGGCTCGATTTGCAGAATATGCAGTTTTTGCTGATGACGCGTTTGTCAGCTTACTTGCAGACAAACGCATTCGGTTGATCCGTGGTAGCCAATTTATGACAAGTTAAGATTTCTGTTTACTTTTAGTCGGTTTGCTCGCAGGTTTAATGACAGATGAGAGTTGCATTACACAATCCTCTTGTCCATAATTTCCGCCATTATCGTCTGGTTCATAATACAGATTACGAAAACTCCAGCGTCCCCGACTCAGTTTTTTCATTTCGGCAATGCCAGTGGTGTATTCAACGTATTTGCCTTCAGTGAGCTTATAAGAAAGTGCAAGACGGAAACCATTGGCGACTGCCTGACCACGATATGTCACAGCATTGTCTGTTTCAGTACTAAAATCGTAGGCGCCAAATTTCCCGAAGCTGCTGATACGATTGAGCTTAAATTTGACGGTCACTTGATAATCACCTACTAATTCATTATTGCCTTTACAATCATAGCGGCCACTAAAATTAATACCGGTAAAAGCGGGCTTTGCTTGCGCAACAGCAACACACGTCAATAACCCGAATGCAAAAAGAATCTTAACCATACTTTACGTTTACCTAATCCGATTAATTTAATGTTTGCTATTGTACTGTGCACATGGCACTTGCAGTAAATATCCCATCAGGTTTTTTGTTTTTATTCATAGACTGCTTTATGATACTAGCTCTTCAGGTGAATGATTTATTCACATCACGCATACGCATTGGATTTTCATTATATGAATAGCGCTCAGCCACACCACCCGTGGCGCTTTAATTTGTTTTGTCTCGTGTTATTGGTGCTCATTGGGGCATGGTTTTGGCAAAAAAACCAGCCAGTTGAGTTGGTGGATGCTGTGTTGCCAGCTGACGGCAAAGTGCAATGCGTTTCTTACGCGCCGTATTATGGTAAAGATCAAACCCCTTTCAAGGTGGGTACCGTCATTTCTAAGTCTCAAATAGAGGTGGATTTAAAGCGCATTGCCAAGCAGTCTAATTGTGTGCGTATTTATTCGGTTGGCCAAGGCTTGGATTATGTGCCTGAAGCAGCACAAAAGCTTGGGTTGAAAGTGTTGGTTGGTGCATGGATTGGATGGACGGCCGCCGATAATGACAAGGAAATTAATGTAGCCACTGCTTTGGCTAACCAGTACCCAGACACCATTACAGGGTTGATTATCGGCAATGAAGTATTGTTGCGTGGCGAGCAAACTGAAGACGCGATGCTTGCTTATATTGCGCGAGCTAAAAAACTGACTCAGGTACCAGTGACTTATGCCGATGTATGGGAGTTTTGGATCAAACATCGTAAGTTAGAACAATCTGTGGATTTTGTGACGATACATTTATTGCCATATTGGGAAAATAACCCGCAATCTGTCACGCAGTCAATCGCGCATGCCAATGCCGTGATGAGCAAATTAGGTGCGACTTTTAGCAAGCCAATTTTAATCGGTGAAACTGGTTGGCCTTCTATTGGTAGACAACGTGGCTTGTCTACCCCAAGTCAGCTCAATCAAGCACGCTATATCAGAGCCTTTTTGCGTGAAGCCAATCAAAAGCAATGGAATTACAACTTGATTGAGGCATTTGATCAACCTTGGAAGCGCGGGTTGGAAGGCACGGTGGGTGGTTTTTGGGGAATATACGATACTGCGCTTAATCCCAAGTTTGCACTCACAGGGCAGGTTGCTGAACGAAGCGATCATATGCGGCCCTTTTATTTTGGCGTTGGGGGGGCAATCCTCTTAGCGGGAATCGGTTTTTTTGCAGGCATTAAACATAGACCTTCGTTGGTGAGTATAGCGATATTAGGTGCGCTTACTGGCGTGATGAGTATGTTGCAACTTGAGTACCTGACTGCGGCTTGTGGCGATGGTGCATGGTTGAGCGCGCTGACTTGTGTACCTAGTGCTGGGCGTCCATTGGCGATAGGCATAATGCTATTGCAATGGTGTTCATTCGGTGGTGCACTGATCTCTACTTGGCTGATCGTACTCAGTATTTCGCTATTCCACCAACATACCCTTTTTGCGATACGGATAACACAACTGGCAACGCTGGTGTTGTTGATTGGTGCAGTGACAATAGGGATTCTCCTAACGGCCGATGGTCGATATCGTGATTTTCCGGTGATGTTGTATACGTTGCCAGTTTTACTGGTGTCGATAGGCTTATTCCTTGCACAAAGTTCTGTCAGGTTTTTTCAGCCGGTCTATTTATCATTGAGTATTGCTGCGTTAACCGCCGCTGCCATTGCCTATTTAATTGAGCCGCTGAACAGCAATGCAGTACTTTGGTTTGGTCTAACCGTATTGCTAGTAATACCTATGCTGCTCAAAAACAAACAATCACAATGAAGCCCCAATGTTCAATATGCAACAAATGATTAAACGTCTTTTATTCCCACTTTTGTTTGCATCGCTCATCGCGATTACACATTTTGCTATTTGGGCATTTACCAATCACACCATTCAATTGCTAGATGCGCCTCCCCTTGTGCGTGGTTTTGCATACAGTGGATATCAAAAAGACCAAAGCCCGTTGGAGCGTGAGTTTCCAAGTACGGCTGAATTAGCCAAAGATCTCAAGTTGCTGGATCCGCTTTCAAATCGTATTCGTTTGTATGGATCGCTGGATAATACTGAAATCACTGCAATTGCCTCCAAGTTAAATTTTAAGGTGATTGCAGGCGCGTGGATTAATCAAGACAAAACCATGAATACGCGTGAGATCGATGCCTTATTGGAGAAAGTAAAGTTTTATCCCAATATCGAACGTGCCATTGTCGGCAATGAAGTGCTGTTAAGAAAAGATTTAACCTTGGAGCAACTCACCCCATATTTAGATGCGGTAAGAAAAACTGCGGGCATTCCGATTTCCACAGCCGAGCCATGGCATGTATGGCTAAAAAATCCAGAATTGGTGAAACATGTAGATTTTATTGCGGTGCATTTGCTGCCTTACCACGAGGGTGTGCCAGTCGAAGCCGCCGTGAACTACTCGATACAGCGTTACAACGAATTGATGAACGCTTATCCGAGAAAAAAAATCATCATTACCGAGATTGGTTGGCCGAGTCGCGGCCCCGACATTGGCGCAGCTAGGGCGTCTGAGATTAATCAGGCGCGTTTTATTCGAGAATTTTTAGCTAAAACCGCTTATCAAAATTATGATTATTACTTGATGGAAGCGATAGACCAACCTTGGAAGACCGAAATCGAAGGTTGGGCGGGCGCCTATTGGGGTATGTTTGATGCAGATAGACATCCCAAATATTCACTCAACGGGGCGGTGCCCAAAGACAATCGATGGGTGGTCAAAGCTAAATGGGCCACGTTGATTGCATTCTTCCCTATTATGTTTATAGCCTGGCGCTTTCGACACTGGGGCTTGGGTGGGAAAATATCGATGGCAGTGTTACTGCAGGCGTGTCTCACAACATTGGTGGTCGCTTGGAATTTGCCGGGTGATTACTACTATAGCTTGCGCGATTTTATAGTGTTGATTGGCTTGATTATAGGCATGATGTTGACGTCGGCAGTACTCATGACGTATGCCGTTGAATTTAGTGAGGTCATGTTTAAAGGCTTGTGGATAAGGGCGTTTAAACGTGCAACGCCCGTGCCGGCAGATCAAGAACGATTTGTTTCAATTCACTTGGCTTGTTATAACGAGCCTCCCGAGATGGTGATTGCAACCATCAATAGTTTAGCGAAGCTTGATTACACACATTATGAAGTCATTGTGGTCGACAACAATACCAAGGATGAGGCTAAATGGAAGCCGATTGAAGCATATATGGCGAACTTACCTGCACACTTTATGTTTTTTCACTTGCCGAGTTGGCCAGGTTTTAAGGCAGGCGCATTAAATTTTGCATTACAGCAAACCAATCCACTAGCTGTTGTGATTGGCGTGGTAGATGCCGATTATGTGGTTACGCCTGATTGGTTGTCCAATTTAGTGCCCCACTTTGCAGATGATCAAGTGGCTGTAGTGCAAGCGCCACAAGCACATCGTGATTGGGAAAATAACTTTTTTAGGCGCATGTGTAATTGGGAATTTGAAGGATTTTTCAAAATTGGGATGCACCATCGCCATGAGCGTAATGCACTGATTCAGCATGGCACCATGACCTTAGTACGCCATCAGGCTTTGCTAGACAATGGTCGTTGGTCTGAGTGGTGTATTTGTGAAGATACGGAGCTCGGCTTGCGTTTATTGGAAGGTGGTAACGAATTACGCTATGTGGATGACACATTTGGCCGCGGATTAACCCCTGCAAATTTCAATGCACTTAAATCACAGCGTTTCCGTTGGGCGTTTGGGGCGATGCAGATTTTAAAACATCATATGTCTAAATTGTTGGGAAGTTCATCGCTTAGTTTTGGTCAGCGCTACCACTTTTTAACGGGCTGGTTTGGTTGGCTGGGAGATGCATTACAGCTCTTTTTTACCCTTGGCTCAATCGGTTGGACCGTTGCGATGCTGGCGTTTCCTAAAGCCTTTAGTTTGCCCGTAGCCATAATGATTACGCCAATATTATGTTTCTTAGCGATCAAAGCTGCCTTGGGGCCTATCCTCTATCGCAAAACCATGCAATGTAGTTGGTTGGATATTTGGGGTGCGTCTTTGGCCAGTCTAGGTTTGTCACACGCCATTGCGCGAGGCGTGCTCATGGGGCTAATACAAAAGCGCGGCGTATTTAAAGTCACTGCCAAAGGTAAAGTTAAAGGTAAGCAATGGGAAATTTTAAAACCTATCTACGAAGAGGTAGGATTGTTACTGGCCTTGATTTTCGCAAGTACCGCCATGTTGGTGACACGCGGTTTTGAAAATTTAGACGCGCAATTATGGGTGCTCATGTTGTCATTGCAATCCTTACCGTATTGGAGTGCGTTGATTTGCCAACTAATGTCAGAACGTAAAGAAAAAAGTTAGCGCTTTTCGATTTCTATTACACGGGTTATGCAGTGCGTGATGTCAGCTAGCGCTAATGATTACTCACTATTGAACGTGCGGGCCTGCTTTAAATGTACGTGCATCAGGCACTTGATTCACGTGAATAAGGTTATTGGTTTCAAAGCCGAGTGCTTTGGCCTGAGACATTAACTCTTGCTTGATTGGATAGCTGAGCTGCGGAGTGCGCGATAAAATCCATAAATATGATTTATCTGGCCCGCATATCATCACATAGTTGTAATAGGGCTTATCCAATGCCATGATGTTGTAGGCACCGTAAAAGGGGCCAAAAAAGGATACTTTTAGTTTGCCTACATACGTTCCATCGGCATTCGGTGCGTCCACAAAATACGCTTTGCCTTCAGCCTCTTTCCACTCTTTTTTCTCTGGGTGATAGCCTCGATTGATGACCTTAATACTGCCATCTGCATTCTTACTGTAACTGGCGGTGACTTGCTCTAAACCACGCTCAAATGAATGGTCTAATCTGGCAATTTCATACCAAGAGCCCAGATATTGGTTTGCATCTACGCTTTGCACTACTTTGACATTGTCGGGCACGCCCATACAAGACGATAGAAGTACGAGCATCGCGCCAAGGTAGCTTGTGTTCAGTAGATTTGGCATAAGTCAGTCCAATTAAAGGGTTGAGAGATGATACTTTGTCAAAAAACGGTCTAGCTCACTTGCAAATAACTGACGGTCTGCCAAATTGAAAGTGGACGGTCCTGAAGTTTCTATACCGTTTGACCTTAATTCTTCCATTAAATTGCGCATGGCTAAATGGTCTGCCATATTTGTACTCGAGTAAAACACACCTCTGGGATTCAATGCAAAGCTATCTTTATCAATCACCAAGGCTGCAAGCGGAATATCTGCTGTAATCACCAAGTCCCCAACTTGGAGTGCCTGCACAATTCGATTGTCCGCAACATCAAAGCCTTTTGGTACCGTCAACAAATGAATAAAAGGAGAGGGCGGCAGTTTTAAGTAGGTATTTGCAACAAAAGTAGTGGAGACTTTAACGCGCATGGCCGCGCGATATAAGATTTCTTTAATCACGACTGGACAAGCGTCTGCATCCACCCATATGCGCAAGATTATTTGCCTCGTTGTCCATTGTGATGATTGGCTTTGCTAGCAAAACCAGTGGGTTTTGGCTTAGCTTGGTTGGCATTTGGCCTAGCTGAACTATTGGGTGCCGAAGTAGCGTTTGGTTTATTCCCGTGATTGGATTTTCCCTGTGCTGGCATGGGTTTGCGGGGTTTGCCTTGCGCAGGTCGGGGTGGTCTTGGTGGTTCTACTTCTTGTTTAGTGGGTGGTTCAAACCCTTCCACATGTACTTTTGGAATTTCACGCTTAATCAGCTTTTCAATGTCTTTCAAGTACTTTGTCTCTTCAAAATCCACCAAAGAAATCGCAGCACCTGAGCTGCCAGCACGACCAGTACGCCCAATACGATGCACGTAATCTTCAGGCACGTTGGGCAATTCAAAATTGACGACTTGTGGCAACTGGTCGATGTCTAAACCACGCGCAGCAATATCGGTGGCTACCAACACTGGAATTTTTCCGTCTTTAAAGTCGGCTAATGCTTTGGTGCGCGCACCTTGGCTTTTGTTACCATGGATAGCTGCTGCCGGTATGCCATCTTTGATCAGCCTTTCCGCCAAGCGATTTGCACCATGTTTTGTCCGTGTAAAAATCAAGACTTGTTCCCAAGCATTTTGTTTAATGAGGTAACTCACTAACGCACTTTTATGCGCTTGTTTGACCAAATGTACGGTTTGTTCTACCAATTCAGAAGCGGTATTTCTGCGCGCCACTTCAATAAAGCCAGGTTTGGTCAATAATTGGTCAGCAAGTCGTTTAATTTCATCCGAAAACGTGGCAGAAAATAACAAGTTTTGACGCTGTTTGGGTAATTGAGCCAATACTTTTTTGATGTCGTGAATAAACCCCATGTCTAACATGCGGTCTGCCTCATCCAATACTAAAATTTCAACGCCAGATAAATCAATGGCTTTTTGATTGGCTAGATCTAGCAATCGGCCAGGGGTTGCCACTAAGATATCAATGGTTTTGCCTAAACGATTGATTTGTGGATTGATATTGACACCACCGAACACCACCATTGATGTGAGCGGTAAATATTTGCCATAGGTTTTAACAGACTCTTCAATCTGTGCAGCCAGTTCACGCGTAGGGGTCAACATTAAGCAACGTGGACGACCTTTTGTTTGTGTTTTGCTGGTGGCTTGGCTGAGCAAATGCAAAATAGGGAGAGTAAACCCTGCCGTTTTTCCTGTGCCGGTTTGTGCGCCTGCTAATAAATCGCCACCTTGTAACACCAATGGAATCGCTTGGGCTTGGATGGGGGTGGGCTTGTCGTAACCCGCATCATGAATGGCGCGTAAAATGGGAGCGGCTAAGTGTAATGCCTCAAATGTCAGCGCGTGATTTGGCTGAACGGGAGTGCTTGTTTGCATGTATTTTTTCCTGCGACGGCCAGTTGCTGAAAAGCAACACCAATCATGGCAGACGAATAGTAAGTGTCTTATAGACTAATAATTCTGAGGACCGTAACGATCGATTGGTCACACGTTAGGTAGATGCATTATACGGGCTAGACAAGTAAAAGCACAGTGAAGGTTTGCAAGAATATTCTTACATACATATCAGACATAAACCGATGCGGTATGAAGAGCTAGCTTCATACAATTGATTTATAAATTAAATCATTCATGAAGGAAAGCCTATGTATAAACTATCTTCACGCACACAAAATTTTGCGCAACGTACTTTTATGCTTGCATTAGGTTTAGCTGCTGTAAATGTCGTATTCGCTAATCAAAGTGAGCCCATGTATAACTACGTGTCTCCTGACGTGCTAAAGCAAAAAGTAGAATTAGCATTGAGTGAACATCAAGTAGATGCAAGTCAGCTGGACATTCAATTTGATGAAAAAGGGATGGTTAATGCTTCTGGAAAGGTAGATTCTAAACAGCAAGCGGACAATATCACGCAAATCATCAAGAATACGGAATCGGTCTACATGGTTTATGGACGGTTTATTTATCCACAACCTGAGTAGGTAAAGATGTAACAACCTAACATGACATTGGCGACTAAATCATGGTCGCCAATGTCATTTATTTTGTCGGATTGTGTGTAATCCATGCAAACAGAGACGCACGCATCACATCTTCAGTCGACATATCAATCGGCTTTACCCAGTCTCTTGGCACAAACACAGTATACCCCCCAATGTTATAACCCATCGGCAGGTATACGGCTACGCGATCACCCTCCATAAATCCTCCGGGAAGACCTTTCGTATCTTGGCGAGTTATCAGCCCCACAATCTCTAAAGCTTGCCCTGGAAGCATTAATATCACAGCTTGTTGGGCAGTGTTTTCTTTATGCGGCGCAAAATAATCGGCAAAACTTTTTAATGAAGAGTAAATACTTTTCACTACAGGAATATTGGTGAAAGGGACTTCAATAAAGGATAGCAGTTTGTGTATTTTGCGATGTGATACTAAATACCCAAGCAAAATGATACTAATTAAACCAAGTGCGATACCCATGCCTGGCAGGTAAAATTCCTGAATAAAAGGACGTATCAGCCACATCGAAAACTGCTCGGCCCAAATTAAAAATACGTAAAAGAAATAAATGGTGAGACCAAGAGGCAAGGCGGTAATGAGCCCTCTAAAAAAGTATCGGTAAAGCTTTTTCATATCATGGAACTCCTGGTGTATGCGAGGCACTTCATCTGCAATTTACATACATTTGATGGTAAATGGTGAATGAACAGTTAGGAAGTGGATAATGCGTCGATATCTTGGTCGCTCAGCCAGCGCCATTCACCCACGTTGAGATCGTCTGGTAAACGCAGTTGACCAATTTGTATGCGTTTCAAGCCTTCTACGCGGTTACTTATGGCGGCGACCATGCGTTTGACCTGATGGTATTTTCCTTCGGCCAAGGTCATATGAATCACATGTTCGTTGACACGTTCACAGGCTAGCGCTGCAATGGGCGCGTCCTCATCGATCAACTGCACACCCGAAAGTATGTGTGCAATCTGAGTGTCGTCAATAGGATGCTTACAAGTGACTTCGTACACTTTGGGCACTTTGTGTTTGGGTGAACTCATTCGGTGGATAAACTGCCCATCGTCTGAAATTAAGATGAGCCCGGTGGTATCTTCATCTAATCTGCCAATGCATTGTACGCCGCGTTCGACAAGGGGGTGGGGTAAAAGGCTATAGATTGTGGGGTGATGCTGTGTTTTATGAGAACACTCGTAGTTACTTGGTTTATGCATCATTAAATAAGATTGCGCATGATAATCCCATTGTTCGCCCCGAATGGTGAAATGCAAATTTTCTAATGAGAACTCAGTATCTGGGTCATCACATAATGCACCGTTCACTGTGATTTCTTCATTCAGTATCATGATGCGGCATTGTTTGCGGGTGCCGAAGCCTTGTTTGCAAAGAATGCGTTCTATATCAAGTTTTTTAGCCATAGATGCATTATAAAGCACGCCATATTATCTTGAAAAAGAAAACGCCCACATTATGTGGGCGTATGTACATTGATTGCTACATTACTCTTTACTCACAAAATTATAAACGAGTGCACCAATGACTGCGCCGATAATAGGGGCTAACCAAAATAACCAAAGTTGGTCTAGTGCAATGCCACCCTCAAGTAAGGCTGGACCTGTGCTTCGTGCTGGATTCACTGAGGTGTTGGTCACTGGAATACTGATCATATGAATCAGTGCTAAAGTAAAGCCAATTGCTAAGGGGGCTAAACCTGCTGGTGCACGTTTGTCCGTACTGCCCATAATAATGAATAAAAACATTGCGGTCATAGCAATCTCAGTTA
>NCGC01000140.1 GCA_002281475.1 Methylophilales bacterium 28-44-11 | reverse complement strand
GCGCTTAAAAGCAGCCCCGATGCACAAACATTTGAAGATTTATTTGCAGATTTGGATGCGATTGGGCTCTATTTTGAAGATGGTCATCTACCAGAACACTTAACGCAGTTAATATCATCTGACACTGATAATGTGGAAGATGTAGCCAATACATCACCTGCAGCTTACATTCCCGTGGTCAGCGACAATGAGCATCAAGCGCCGACCATCCGCCATGGTAATCGTACAACCCAATTCTTACGGATGCGCGCTGATGTACTTGATCGATTGATTAATGAAGCAGGTGAAATTTCAATTATTCGCTCACGTATCGATAAAGAAGTCATTGGCTTTAAACATACATCGCAAGATTTAACGGATAGTGTGTCGCGTTTACGTAATTACTTGCGTGAGATTGAAATTGAAGCTGATACACAATTGCAATCACGTTTGACATTGCTGCAAGAGGCCAATGAAAAATTTGACCCATTGGAGTTTGATCGATTTACGCGTTTGCAAGAGCTCACACGCATGATGGCGGAAAGTGTGAACGATATCTCCACCATTCAAAATGGCTTAATCAGCAACTTGGGTCACGCTGAAGCAGCATTGCAACAACAAACGCGCATGAACCGTGAATTGCAACAAACGCTGATGAATGTGCGTATGTTACCGTTCTCGCAATTGTCTGAGCGTATGGACAGGATTGTGCGACAAACGGCACGTGAATTAAATAAACGGGTTGATTTCATTATCACGGGTGACAAAACAGAGATTGATCGCAGTGTGCTGGACAAGATTGGCGCACCGCTCGAGCATTTATTAAGAAATGCTGTTGCGCATGGCATTGAGTTGCCTGCCGACCGTAAAAACGCAGGTAAACCAGAAGTAGGAAAACTGCGATTGCATGTGGTTGCAGAAAACGACGAAATTCATATTCAAATTAGTGATGACGGCGCGGGGGTAAACCTTAAGCGTGTAAAAGAGATTGCAATTCAAAATAACGTCATTGCGGCAGATGCAGAGGTCAATGATCAAGCATTGATGGCAGTGATATTTGAACCTGGCTTTTCAACTTCTAGTGAAGTTACACAAATTGCGGGTCGCGGCGTAGGGTTAGATGTGGTGCGCAGTGAAGTAACTGGGTTAGGTGGACGCATCGATATTGATAGTCGCTTAGGGGAAGGTACGCAGTTCTTTATCTACCTGCCTGTTACTCTGACTGTGGCACAGGTGTTGATGGTGCGTGCCGGAGCAACCCAATACGCGATCTCGGTGGCGATGATTGAGCAAGCCCAAAAAGTGAAACAGTCTGATATCGCCAAAGCGTATGAAGCGGGGGAAATTGTATGGGCTGGTAACAGATATCCCTTACACCATATTAATAAGCTGTTAAATGAGTCCGAGTCTGATCAAGACCACGCATATGCTTCAGTCTTATTATTACGAAGTGGTACCTACCGTATCGCCTTGCATGTCGATGAAATGTTGGGTAACCAAGAGGTGGTGATTAAGCCAATTGGTGTTGAGTTGGCGCGTGTGCCCGGTATTATGGGGGCGACCGTGACAGGTGACGGTAGTGTGATTTTAATCTTGAATCCGTTGTTACTTGCCAACCGCGAAGGGCTGGCTGCTGGTAGTGTCAAAGTCAAAATGCAAGCAATGCCGGTTGCGCATAAATTAAAAGCGTTGGTGGTGGATGATTCGCTGACTATGCGTAAAGTATTGGGACGACTACTTGAGCGTGAAGGCTTTGAGGTGTTGGTTGCTAAAGACGGGATGGATGCCATGCAGTTATTGCAAACGGTCACACCCGATATAATTTTGACCGATATTGAAATGCCTCGCATGGATGGTTTTGGTTTATCTAGAAATATCCGTGACGATGCGCGCACTGCCAACACACCGCTCATCATGATTAGCTCGCGTACCGCTGATAAACATCAAAATTTGGCCAAAGACATCGGCGTAGATGCATTCTTTGGTAAACCAGTGCATGACGAAGAATTGGTAGCTAAAGTCAACGAACTGATTCAACAAAGGCCAACATTGCATTAATGCATACAAGCGCTTGATAACAAAGCGCTTGTATGAAATCCTCAGCTTCCAAGCAAAAATCTTTAGCCAGATTTACATTTTAATTGCTGTCATTATGACCTGACAAAGGTAAAATATTGGCATGCAAGAATCAGAACTCCACCCGTCATCACCCGCATTTGTGCACTTGCGCTGTCATAGCGAATATTCCATTTTGGATGGGATAGTGCGTATTGATGATTATGTCAATGTGGCGAAAAAAGATGCAATGCCCGCCATTGCACTCACCGATTTATCTAATCTTTTTGGTGCGATTAAGTTCTACAAAGCTGCCCGAGGCGCAGGTATCAAACCATTGGTCGGCTGTGATGTGTGGATTGAAAATCCGAACAATCGTGATCAAGCGACGCGCGTATTGTTGTTAGTGCAAAACCTTACCGGTTACCGTCATTTATGCGAGTTATTGAGTAAAGCTTTTCTCGAAAATCAGTACCGTGGTCGAGCAGAAATTAAGCAAGAATGGTTGGTTGACGCCAATGCTGGTTTGATTGTGCTATCAGGATTTAAACATGGTGATGTCGGCCAAGCGTTAGCGCAGGACAATGCCATCGTGGCGAAAAAGTGTGCCGAACAGTGGGCTTCGTTATTTCCAAATCGCTATTATTTAGAAGTGCAACGCACGCATGAAGTGGGTAAGCATCGGATACAAGACAAGCTGGTACAACAGACTTTGTTATTAGCTAGCGCATTAGATTTGCCCGTGGTGGCCACGCACCCGATTCAGTTTATTACGCCCGACGATTTTATGGCGCATGAAGCCAGAACTTGTATTGCCGAAGGCTATATGTTGGCAGACAATCGCCGCCCCAAACATTTTACCGAATCGCAATACTTTAAAACGCAAGCCGATATGCAAGCTCTGTTTGCGGACATGCCGGAAGCTTTGACGAATAGCGTAGAGATTGCAAAAAGATGTAATTTAAACCTGACCCTAGGTAAAAACTACTTGCCCGATTTTCCTACACCGAATCAAGAAAGCTTAGATACCTATTTAGTACAGCAGTCGCAAGTTGGATTAGACATGAGACTTGCGTCACTCTATCCTGATGAAGCACAGCGAGCACAAAAGCGCGAAGTATATGAAAAGCGGCTTACGTTTGAATGCCAAATTATTAACCAAATGGGCTTTGCTGGTTATTTCTTGATTGTGGCCGATTTTATTAATTGGGCTAAAAATAACGGGGTGCCAGTTGGGCCTGGCCGTGGCTCTGGTGCTGGTTCATTGGTGGCTTACAGTTTAGGCATTACTGACTTGGACCCACTGCGCTACAACTTACTATTTGAGCGTTTTTTAAATCCTGAACGTGTCTCCATGCCTGACTTCGATATCGACTTCTGCCAAGAGGGTCGCGATCGTGTCATTGATTATGTGAAGCAAAAATACGGGTTGGCATCGGTATCACAAATCGCCACTTTCGGGACCATGGCTGCAAAGGCTGTGATTCGCGATGTGGGGCGTGTATTAGACTTGCCATTTAACTTTGTGGATGGCATTGCTAAGTTGATTCCGTTGGAGCTTGGCATTACCTTGCAATCAGCCTTAGAAAAAGAGCCACAACTGCAAGAACGCCGAGAAAAAGAAGAAGAAGTGGCAGGTTTGCTTGAGTTGGCGTTACGCTTGGAAGGTTTGGTGCGAAACGTTGGTATGCATGCGGGTGGGCTGAGTTTTGAAACCTTACCTTTGGACGATAAGCGCAGTTATCAACTGCTCAAAACCTCCAATACCACAGCCGTATTTCAGTTAGAGTCCAAAGGCATGAAAGACATGCTGAAACAGGCGAAACCTGACTGCTTTGAAGACATTATCGCGTTGGTGGCGTTGTATCGCCCAGGCCCAATGGATCTGATTCCAGATTTCTGCCGTCGTAAACATGGCTTGCAACGTGTGGAATATCCACACCCTGCTACAGAATCAATCTTAAAAGAAACTTACGGCATTGCCGTATATCAAGAGCAGGTGATGCAAATTGCGCAAGTGGTGGCGGGTTACAGCTTGGGTGGTGCAGATTTGCTCAGACGCGCCATGGGTAAAAAGAAACCTGAAGAAATGGTGGCACAACGCGCCATTTTTAATGAAGGCGCGCAAAAAAATGGCTTGAATGAAAAGCAAGCCAATGATTTATTTGATTTGTTAGAAAAGTTTGCCGGCTATGGTTTTAATAAATCGCACGCCGCGGCTTATGCGCTGGTGGCTTATCAAACCGCCTATTTAAAAGCGCATTATCCCGCTGCGTTTATTGCCGCCACTATGTCTGCTGACATGAATAACACTGACAACGTGCGAACATTCTTTGATGATTGTGCCCCCAATCAAATAGACGTATTGCCGCCAGATGTGAATCAAAGTGTTTATCAGTTTAAACCTTTAAACGCCAAGCAAATTTTGTATGGCTTAGGCGCAGTCAAAGGCACCGGTTTGGCAGCGATTGAATTGATTGTTGCGTCGCGTCAGCAAGACGGCCCATTTAAAGATATTTTTGATTTTTGCGCGCGACTCGATTTACGTAAAGTGAATCGTAGGGTGATTGAGTCATTGATTCGTGCTGGTGCGTTTGATACGTTGGAGCCGAATCGAGCAGCAGTGTTAGCCGCTGTCAGCACTGCTGTTTCTGCAGCAGAGCAAAGTAGCTCACATGCTGGGCAAGATAATTTATTTGGTGAAGTGACAGAGACCAAGCACCAATTACCAACAGTGGAAGCGTGGTCACCAGAACAAGCGCTGCAAGAAGAAAAAGCAGCGCTGGGCTTTTACTTAAGTGGTCATCCTTATTTAAGCTATAAGGATGAACTGGCTACATTTGTGCGTGGCACATTGGCAGACTTGGCGCCACAAGAGCAACCTAAGCTGATTGCTGGCGTGGTGATGGGGGTACGTATTCGCATGACACAGCGTGGAAAAATGGCGATTGTCACCATCGACGATGCGGTGGCGCGAGTGGACGTGGTAGTGGGTGCCGAATTATTAAATCAACATGCGATGCTAATCAAAGAAGACCAGTTGTTGTTGGTCGAAGGACGTATTAGCAATGATGATTTTTCTGGTGGTATTCGCGTCAGCGCGCGTAAGCTGTTTGATATGGCAACCGCACGTAGTAATTATGCCAACATGCTCAAAATTTCCTGCAATGGACAATCAGACGCGCAAAAGTTAAGCGCTATTTTGAATCCCTATCGTAGCCGCAATACTGAGAAAAAGTTATGTCCAGTAAAGATTGAGTACCATAATGCACAAGGCCAAGCCAGCTTAATGTTGGGTGATGATTGGCGCGTAGAATTGCACGACGACTTATTAAAGCATTTACATGCTTGGCTTTCAAAAGATAATGTAAAAATCCTTTATAATTAACCTTATTCCAATTCGATTAGTGACAAGATGAAAAACAGGCGTCTTACAGATACTAAACTGACTTATTTAGATTTCGAATCTTCTATCGCTGAACTTGAAAAGCGCATTGAAGCTTTGCAAGTTTCTCATGATGAACATGATGCTCTAGATATTTCTAAAGAGCTCGAGCAGTTGCAAAAGAAAAACAGTAAATTGTTGCAAGATACCTATGACAACCTTTCAGCTTGGCAAATTTCGCAAGTCGCACGTCACCCACAACGTCCATATACTCTAGATTACATTGATGAGCTATTCACTGAGTTTGAAGAGCTGCATGGCGACCGTGCATATTCAGATGATCCTGCTATTGTAGGCGGCATTGCACGTTTTGAAGGCATTCCTGTTATCGTGATTGGCCATCAAAAAGGGCGTGATGTGAAAGAACGTCAGTACCGTAACTTTGGTATGCCACGTCCTGAGGGTTATCGCAAAGCGTTGCGCTTATTCAGAATGGCGGAGAAATTTGGCCTGCCCATCATTACGTTAATTGATACCCCGGGCGCATACCCTGGCATTGGTGCTGAAGAGCGCGGTCAGTCA
>NCGC01000139.1 GCA_002281475.1 Methylophilales bacterium 28-44-11 | reverse complement strand
ATGCGGTCTTCCTTGGTCATGTTTCCCGGCTAACGCGCTGATGCGCCACCTTTAAAATTAGCTTTTTTGAGCAACCCCTCATACTGATGAGACATGAGATGAGATTGCACTTGCGTCATAAAATCCATCGTGACGACTACAATAATCAGCAACGAAGTACCACCAAAGTAAAACGGCGTATTAAATTTTAAAATCAAAAATTCTGGCAACAAACATACTAACGTAATATAAAAAGCACCCACTAACGTCAGACGACCCATGATCTTATCAATGTATTTAGCCGTTTGCTCACCTGGTCGTATACCAGGAACAAATGCACCACTCTTCTTCAAGTTATCAGCCGTTTCTTTAGGATTGAATACCAATGCCGTATAAAAGAAACAGAAAAATATAATTGCTGCAGCAAATAAAAGAATATAAATAGGTTGTCCAGGTGCCAGCTTGCTGCTGATATCTTTCAACCAATACATACTTTCACTACTACCAAACCAACCAGCCAATGTCGCTGGAAACAAAATAATACTTGACGCAAAAATTGGTGGGATAACGCCAGCCATGTTCAATTTCAATGGCAAGTGTGTTGTTTGTCCACCAAACACCTTATTACCCACTTGACGCTTAGCATAATTCACAGTGATCTTACGTTGACCACGTTCAACAAACACAACGAGGGCAGTAACCAAAATAATGGCAACGAACAAGAAAATAACCAAAGGTATTGAAAACGCACCCGTTTTCGCCAACTCTAGCGTACTTCCAACTGCACTTGGCAAACCAGCCACAATCCCAGCAAATATAATAATAGAAATACCATTACCAATACCACGCTCAGTGATCTGCTCACCCAGCCACATCAAAAACATGGTGCCGCATACCAACGTCACAACTGCTGTCAATCTAAAACTAAAACCTGGATCTAATACAAGGCCAGCTTGACCTTCTAGTGCAATTGCAATACCTAAAGCTTGAAACGTAGCTAATGCAACAGTACCATAACGTGTATATTTAGTGATTTGGCGTCTACCCGCTTCACCTTCTTTTTTCATTTGCTCTAGCTTTGGAGACACCACAGTCAGCAACTGCATAATAATAGAAGCAGAAATGTAAGGCATAATTCCCAGCGCAAACACGGTAAAACGTGATAATGCGCCACCTGAAAACATATTAAACATTCCCAGGATACCGTCTTTTTGCGAGTCAAATAGCTGCTTAAGTATGGTTGGATCAATACCAGGCACAGGGATATGCGCACCTAATCGATACACAATCAACGCACCCAATACAAACCATAAGCGACTCTTCAGTTCGCTCATTTTACTCATGGTACTTAATATGCCGTCTTGTGCCAAAACTAGTTCTCTTTAATTAAGCTTCAACAACCTGACCACCTGCTGACTCGATGGCTTCTCGCGCACCTTTAGTCAACAACAATCCTTGTACCTTTACTTTTTTGGTTAAGTCACCAGAAAGATACACTTTTACCGCTTTTACATTACCAGAGACTAATTTAGCTTCTTTCAATGCCAACATATCAATCACGTCAGCATCTAACTCTAATAATTCACTGGTGCGAATACGTGCAGTATTAGCTTTCGTCAATGATTTAAAACCACGTTTTGGTAAGCGACGTTGCAAAGGCATCTGACCGCCCTCAAAACCCACTTTATGAAAACCACCAGTACGTGATTTCTGACCTTTGTGACCGCGACCAGCAGTCTTACCAAGACCTGAACCGATACCACGACCAACACGGCGACGTTCTTTTTTTGCACCTTCTGCAGGCTTAATCGTATTTAATTGCATTATGCTTCTACCTTTAAGAGATAGCTAACGGCGTTAATCATGCCGCGAATTGCTGGTGTATCTTGAACTTCAACAGTATGATGCATACGGCGTAAACCCAAGCCTTTTACTGTCGCTTTATGTGCTTCAATACGACCAATTAAACTTCTGACTAATGTTACTTTAATAGTTGATGCTTCTTTTTTTGCTTTAGCCATGATTAACCTCTAATATCTTCAATGGATTTACCGCGTTTAGCAGCAATCTCAGCAGGCGTATTCATTGACTCTAAACCATTTAAAGTCGCACGTACTAAGTTATATGGATTAGTTGAACCAATGCATTTTGCAACAACGTTTGTCACACCCATCACTTCAAAGATAGCGCGCATTGCACCACCAGCAATAATGCCAGTACCTTCTGAAGCTGGTTGAATAAACACTTTAGCCGCACCATGCACACCCGTCACCGCGTGATGCAAAGTGCCGTTGTTCAAATTCACTTTCAACATACCACGACGTGCCTCGTCCATTGCTTTTTGTACAGCAACAGGAACCTCACGAGCCTTACCTTTACCCATTCCCACTGCGCCATCGCCGTCGCCAACAACAGTCAACGCTGCAAAGCTCATGATACGACCACCCTTAACCGTCTTACTCACACGGTTAACTGTAATCATTTTTTCACGCAAACCATCGGTTTGCTGTTGTTGTTCTACTTCTCTAGCCATTATCTGTCTCGCTTCTTAAAATGACAAACCGTTTTCACGCGCAGCATCTGCTAACGCCTTAATACGGCCGTGGTATTTGTAGCCTGAACGATCAAAGGCAACAGTAGTTACACCTGCCTTGACTGCTTTTTCTGCAATTAACTTACCAATGAAAGCAGCGGCTTCAACATTGCCACCATTTTTAACTTTTTTACGCACATCCGCTTCAACAGTAGAAGCACTCACAATTACTTTATCACCTGTTTCAGCAATAATTTGTGCATAGATATGCGTATTGGTACGATGCACGCTTAAACGTGTAACTTTTAACTCGGCAATTTTGGCACGGGTTTTACGTGCACGGCGCAAGCGGTTATTTACGATGTTCATTTTCTAGCCCTAGTTTATATATAGGTTTTTTGAGTCTAATTACTTATTTTTCTGGTATTAACTATTTTTTCTTGGTTTCTTTAATTGCAACCACTTCATCCGAATAGCGTACACCTTTACCTTTGTATGGCTCAGGCGCTCTATATGAACGAATCACCGCAGCAACCTGACCAATCACTTGTTTGTCTGCACCCGTCAACACTACTTCAGTCGGGGTTGGTGTTTGTACAGTCACACCAGCTGGCATGGCATGATTAATTGGATGCGAATAACCCAATTCAAGATTCAACATTGCACCTTGTGCATTTGCTTTGTAGCCTACACCAACTAATGTCAATTTACGCGTAAAACCGACTGATACACCTTGTACCATGTTAGCTACTAACGCACGCATAGTGCCTGACATTGCGCGAGAATGATGTGAATCATTATTTGCTTTGACAGTAATGGTGTCGCCATCACGAGTAAGCGTTACAGCATCTGTTAACGGATGAGTAAGCTTGCCTAATGGACCACTCACATTAATTTGAGTTGGATTAAGAACAATTTCTACTTTTTCTGGGATAGCAACAGGATTTTTAGCAACACGTGACATTTGCTTCTCCTTAAGCTACTACGCACAACACTTCGCCACCGATACCGGCTGCTTGTGCTTTACGATCTGTCATTACACCCTTGGATGTAGACACAATTGTCACACCAAGACCATTCATTACTTTAGGGATATTTTGACTTCCCTTGTAAATACGTAAACCAGGTTTACTTACACGCTCAATCTTCTCAATAACGGGACGACCAGCATAGTATTTAAGACTAATATTTAAAACAGGCTTACCATCATTTGCATTCACAGCAAAATCCTCGATATAACCTTCATCTTTTAACACATTAGCAATCGCACCTTTAAGCTTTGATGCTGGCATTGAAACCGTTAATTTGTTTACGCTTTGTGCATTACGAATACGCGTTAGCATATCGGCAATCGGATCACTCATACTCATAATCTATTCCTCCGTT
>NCGC01000025.1 GCA_002281475.1 Methylophilales bacterium 28-44-11 | reverse complement strand
GGCACCTTTTACAGCATCATGTCGCGAGAGACGGTGACGCACCTCCCCCAAAACATTGAGCCGTCGCCCGGCACGCCTACACGCTGCTGGATACAAGCCGTCCCGGGTGCTAGTAGCTACATTGGTATATTTATATATATATAGGAGCGTACGGGTGATGCGTGTTGCATACATTGTGTCTTGTCGTCGACTTTGTGATTGAACCTGCACAGGCGACACCCGCCAAAATGCATCTCGAACAGCTCGTCCTGTCCATCCCGTGCCTCCTGGGCTCGGCCTCTGCAAGCTGCCCCGGCACCAACAGCTGCAAGGCGGCTCCCGGCTCACGGGCCTGGCCCTCCCCCGGCGCCTGGAACGCGCTCAACTCCACCGTCGGGGGCCGCCTGCTCGCCCCGGCCCCACCCGGCGCCGTGTGCCACCCGGACCAGCCGACATACAACCCGGAGCAGTGCCCCGCGGCGCAAAGGGGCTGGAGCAGCTACGACTGGCACGCCGCGGACCCGGTGTCCATGATGATGGACCAGTTTGCCAACGACACTTGCCTGCCAAATGCCCAATACCCCTGCAGCGGGAAGGGGTACCCGATCTACGTCGTTAACGCGACGACGGCGTCGCATGTAAAGGCCGCCGTGGACTTTGGTGCGTTTTGCATTCATAGCGGAGCAGGTCCGGCTCTCGGTCTAGGCTAACTGATACAACGCGAAGCCCGCAAGCACACTGTTCGACTTGTCGTCAAGTCCTCCGGCCACGACTACCTCGGCCGCTCCAATGCCCCCGGCTCTCTGTCCATCTGGGTCCACCACATGAACAGCATCGAGTTCCACGAGGGCAACTTCGCACTCGCCGGCTCGGGCAAGGTGCTCAAGGGCAGCGCCGTCACTGTCGGCGGGGGCACAGAGATGTACGACATCTACACCGCCGCCGACGCGCACAACCAAACCGTCGTTGGCGGCGGCGCAAAGAGCGTCTCGGTCGGTGGATACATCTCCGGCGGCGGGCACTCGACGCTTGCGCCGCGTTACGGTCTCGCCGCGGACAATGTCATTCAGGTCGAGGTCGTCACACCGCAGGGGCAAATTCTCGTAGCGAACGAGGACCAACACAGCGACCTTTTCTGGGCGCTCAGAGGTGTAAGTCGCCTTTTTTTATTGGGCCCAAGGTGCCCCAAGTGAGATGCTGCTGATTCTGACATTGTGCTTGCAGGGTGGCGGCAGCACTTTTGGCGTCATGACCAAGGTCACCATGTGGACGCACCCGCCGCCCAAAATCACCTCCCTGTCCTGGATGGGCATCACGGACCCAAAAAGCCCTTTCCTCCTTGACCTCATAGCGTACCTGTCTTCGCAGATTCCGTACTTGATGGACAAGGGCGGCCTGTCCGGCTACAATTACGCCAGCCTCGGCATGAAGAATCCGGTTCCGGCGCCGGGAGCACCAACGGATATCGCCGGCGTCATGGGCTTCGGCTTCGTGCAGGACAAGGGCCCTGGCTTCCTGGAAGACATCTTCAAGCCCATCAACGACACCATCAAGCAGCGCTGGCCCGGCCAGGCGTTCCTGTTCCTCATCTCGGAGGAGTTCCCCACGTTCCGCGCCTGGTTTGACAAGAACTACGACCAGGCCTTTGCGGGAAATAGCTCCTACATCGTCTCTAGGCTGGTGGACGGGAAGACGTTGAAGGGCGATCCAAAGGCGCTTGGCAAGGCGATCCAGGCGGCGAGCCTGCCGAGCGGTGGCATGTCGCTCTTCATGGTCGGCGGAAAGGGCGTGCAAAACGCAAAGCCTCGAGGGGGCAACTCCGTCAACCCAGCCTGGCGAAACACCTACGTCCACGCCTGTAAGTCGTTTGTGCCGCTTCGTCCGGGACATTGACTTTCTCTCTGACCGCGGCGCATGTGCCTAGTGTCCGCAACCGGCTTCCCGCCCTTCAACAAGACGGCGGAGCAGGAAACCGTCAAGCTTCTCGACTCGTCGATGGAGCCACTGCGCGCTCTCACGCCAAAGGCAGGCGCCTATCTAAACGAGGTACGTTGAGCCGCACCGAAAAGCGACGACGCAGTGGATAGATATGCTGACGCGACACTTCGGCATGGCGCAGGCGCTGCCGTTTGAGAAGGACTGGCAGCACACGTTCTGGGGCAGCAACTACGAGCGCCTGCTCAAGATCAAGAGAGCGGTGGATCCGACCGACGTTTTCTGGTGCGCGCCATGTGTGGGCAATGAGCGCTGGGTTGAAACGGGGGATGGACGGCTCTGTAGGAAGAGGTAGGCCGTGGCTTCGCCGTTGGCGCCATCCGGGGGTGGCTTGGGGTTTGGCAACAGCACGAGGAGTGCGTCGTGATTTGGCCAACACGAAGCGAAACCACCTTGGCATGAAGCACGCCGCAAAACGGCGAGTCCCTTTATGATACATACGCAAGAGCTCGTTCGTTGGCCCTGTAAAGCTGCGTGCATGGATGCACTGCAAGATGCCTCTTTCGCGGTCGTTTCGTTTTGACGTTGGGACAATGGTCGACTGCCCAGCAGCGGAATCATCAAGCGTGGCATAGTGATCGCGCCTCCGATGTGGCAGTGTTCATGTTGGCGGTGGTATTAAACGATGCGAAGCATTGGAAAAGTCAGGCCTGCCAGAGGCGAGAAGCAGGGAACGCACGGAGGACGGGCATGTTAAGCGTCGATGATTACATCTACATTTGTTTTTTGCTTTTTTTTTTTGTTCTTATATCTGCAATCTACTCCTCAGTGGCCCAGAAGTCATCCTCCACCTCCCAGTCGTCACCAAAGTTGGGGTCCTTGAACGCATCGCGCTGCCGGGTTCGCTCCTTCTGAAGCGCAAGGTGCGTCTGGCGCGCCTCCTCCTCCGCTTCATCCTCTTCACACCTGGCACGCACTTGCTCGAGGACTTGGGCGATTTCTTTGTCGGCCTCCTCGTTGTCCCACAGCTCGGCACCGGTCGCGAGCGACCTACGGTACAAGTCCTCGACAGGCTTGTCGGAGACCCACTCGGTGAGCGTCTGGACGAGGTACCTTCCTATGTCCCTCAAGAAATATGCCCGGTGCTCCTTACCCTCTGTCGAAATCGCCATCTTGGCGATGATGGACAATGCATGACCAAGTTTGATCGTGTTGTCCGCGTAGTAGCGGAACCCCGTCGGGTCCGAGGGCTTCAAGAGCACCCAGGCAAGCCGATTGAATGAGTGATGATAGTAGGCCCGCATGCACTCGAAAACAATGACCTCCTCGATGCCGTCGCCGAATCCCGTCTGCAGGTCGAGCTCGGCGGCCAGTTGGCTTGCGAGCTTTGCGACGCAATGCAGCTCCTGGTGATCGTGGAACGAATCAATGGCCTTGATGGCATGCCAAGTTACTGGCTTCGTCTGTCCGAGCCGATGGAGCAGATAATGCACCTGCCGCATGAGGTTGGCGTTTTGCGCGAACGATACCGTAATGCCCAGGTGGCAGCATGTGTGGAGGTTGACGCCGGTCGAAAGCATGCTCATATTGGCAATGAAAACCTGCGAGCCGCTGTCCGGGTCATTGAACTCCCTGACCTGCTTTAACGTGTCGTGTGCGCGATCCTTGGCACGGCATGTATTGACTCGGAGGCTAAGGAGGTCGTCGCACACCGTGATCAGGAGCCTGCGGCCGTAGTGTTAGCACATCGTTACACACTGTTTCGTTGAGACCGCAGGGAAAGGCGGCGCGGCGAACTCACTCCTGCAAAAAGTCCGTTTCAACGACAATCAGGACTCGCTCGTTGCGGCCAAGGACATGGCGGACAATGAGGCGACATGCTCGCGCCATAACGGGACTGCTCGAGAGCATCGATTCGAGCAATATCGCGTTGTCCATGAATGGAGGATAACTAAAATCGAACTTGGCGATGTTGACGTAGTAGCTGGCAAATCCACATGGGGCGTTCTCAACTAGCTTTCGAATGTCTTCGAGGTTGTCAGGGTCCGTGACTGGCGGAGATTCGTCGTTGTTGTCCAAACGCTCGCCAGTGTGCGTATGGGAGGGCATCGTGGCGACGCCAGCGCGCAACTGCCGAAGAAACCGCGCTGACTCCTCAAGATTGGGGCCGAACACGTCGAGGCAAGAATCCTGCTGGATAATGAGCTGCAGCGCTCGGTAATCATGCGCGACGTATTGGCCAATGCGATGGGCCGCCAAGCTGAGGCTGCCGCTGCCGCCACATGACAAGAAGCTCTCGGCCATGACACTGCCCTGGGTGCGCACTACCTTGCGCATTACAGGGACCCTTTCCTTGGAAAATGCTACCTCCTCCGTCAACACGGTCATGGGAGGCAACTGCCGAGCAGGGTATACCGTCTTGCCCGCGGGCAGGGTGATTGGTGTGTTGAATGTCCGCCGCAGAGACAGCATATCCAGAAGTGGTCGTATGACGTTGGCTCCGACCTGGAAACCCCAACCTCGTGCCTCTCCAACCTCGTTGATCAGGTAAGTATTGATCATCCAGGCCCGGACACCATGCTCGTCCCACAGCCGCTTGCAAACATGTCCATCGATTTCGCCCATAAAGGGGGACTTGGGATGGAGCAGCCCACCACAGCGAAGGTCGTCAATGTCGTTGGTGAGTGCGGTAGGGTCGTAGGCCGGGTGAAAGAGGAGCTGCAAGTCACCGAGTCCTAGCGTGTGCCAGTCTGATACTGTAAAGCCCAGTTTTTGGCTCATCAGGTAGGTTGGGCTCAGTATTTCCCGCAGGCTCCTCGTGAGGACCATTCCGGTAACCCAGAGCAACTTTTCCCAGTTGAAGAGCCTCAGCGTGTTGTTGAATGCGCCATTCAACTGGCACGCCACGTGGGCCTCGTCGACGATGAGGAATTCAAACTGGTGGTTATTTAATCCTGGGTTGCGCAGGCTGTACTTGGTCGAAATGCCGTCCGACTCAGGGACGTCTCCTGCTTCCACAAACATCACCGAATGCCATGGATATGTGCCGCTGAGCGCTCGGGGCAAGGATTCGCTTCTTGGGTTGGATACGCGAGGTGTGTTCTGGCATCGCCACAACACCTCTTGATCCGTTTCATAGCGAAGAGCGACGGCTCTCTCGTCGGCGTCATCCTCGCTTGTGGCATCATGTCCCTGCGGCCGACATGCTTGAGGTTGCACCTTTTGGCGAAAGACAAACGGCGATTCAGAAACCGAAACTTCCGTCAATTGCAGAGTCTGGTAGGTCGTGAGAATGACCGTTCTGCCAGTCTTGGGGTCCGCGGGGTCCAGCTTCTCCAAAATGGAACTCAGGTTTCCGACGTGACGCGTGTTCTGAGCAGAGCCACTCGGGCCAGAATCGCAGTAGTACACAAAGAGAGTGATGTCCGGGAAGTGTGTCGACTCCTGCGCTGTCTGCTCGATCTTCGGAACAGTGCTGATGATGAGGGAAGGCTTGAACGCCACAGTGCTGTCGTAGGTGCGCTTTTTCTCCAAAAGGCGGGTGTGCAGGACGACAAGAGCGTAGAGCTCCCGAGTCTTGCCGAGGCCACTGTCATTGCTCAGCATGATACTGAGGCCTGCTTCGACGCGGTGCATGAGGATGTCCAGGTCCGCAACTTGGTGTGGCGTGAGTGGTTGCACGCCCTGGTTCGGGTACAGGGACAAGTGCCGCGGGTCAAGGCCGTACTTGGCGCACACTTCTTCCGACGTCTGGCGGTGGCGGTGTCGCTGCCGACGCCATGTCCAGCTTCATCGTTTGCATGACCAGGTCATCGATGCCATGGAAGTCCTCAGGATGCGCATTCGCATAGGCGCTGGCGCCACGGCCATTGCGAAGGGTCGTCATCAGGGCGTGCAGGGCGGCGCCGCGGCCGCCGAACTTCAGTTCCTCGACAAAGTCTTCGACTGCTGCCCAGGTCTCGTCGTTGCCATGATCGACAGGCCCCTGTTTGTGATAGCAGTCGATAATTTGTGCTATCGTATAGGGCGTGAGGGGAAACTCGTCGTCGACGTCGAATGTCCACGGGAGGCCCGTCGCGCGCCTTGAGCCGTCTAGCCGGCGTCGCCGCTTCACCATGTATATCGAATGACCCATCATTGCGTGGAGGTCAAGAGTAGACTGGGTCTTCTCCAGGGTCTCCAAGGGCACTGAAACAGGGACGGCGTTGGCGCCTAACAGAGATGGTGGCCAATTTGCCGACTTGTCCTGTTGGCGCCGCCGTTCCTGGATTGTGAAGGTGGCATACTCGGCAATGTCCCTCTGGTTGAACTTCACGGATAGTCGTGTTGTGGGCTCAGCTTCATCGCCCAGGTCGGCGGGGGACCATGACGTCGGAAAAGCAGTCCCCGCCATCGACGGGGGCCGATCGCCAGGCATGCTGGGAGTTGGATGCGTGAGCCAGGATTCAGCGTCGGAAGAGGGGAGGAGGTAGGTGGGGAAGGGGGGGTTTCCTTACATGCCGGCAAGTTGCGAGCAGAGTCGAGGTGCAGATCACGACACGCCTGACGACCTGGAGGGGGGAGGGAGGAGAATGAGGGCAGGTTTCCAGCGAGGGCGAGGGAGAGAGAAAGGGCAGATTTGGATGACGAACGCGCGCCGGCGAGGCAGCCTGTTTCTGCGTTTGGATTATGTAACGCTGTTCTGAGTGAATAGGGTTGGGACGAAAGGATGTCGGCATCGGCGGAGCAGTGAATGTTGCCGGGCCAGTCTGGCGCCCAGCCGGTGGTGGCTGCTGAGCCGCACGACCCGGAGCCGCAGCGAGAGAAGCCCGCCTGCTCTCCATGCTGCGGGCTTCCCCTGCCTACCTGGCGAGCTTGCGAGGCGGAGTTTTGCTTGCAGGATGCTGAGAAGCGGATGCCAGCGTAATGGTGTTGGTGTTGGAAGGCGGCTGAAGGCGAGGCCAGGAGCAAACCGACCGGCAGGGGCAAACAACAACAAAAAATAAAAAAAAATAATAATAAAAAAACGCATGTTATTTTCTTTTATTTTTGTTGAGCAACATGCGCGGAATATGGTGATTTAGTAAAGCATTCCTAGTGATTGTGATGTCATTTAATTGTCATCCAACACCAGGCTTAAACAAATCTATCGAAAACGAATTGTTGACTTAAGCAAATTTGTCGATATCCTTTCGACAACTTTAGTCGTTATTACTTTGTCATTCAACCCGAATTTAAACAAAGTAGAGATTGAGAGCACGGCCATGTCAGAACCCATTCAAGTTACTCATAACCCCAGAGATAACAACATCTTAGCGACGCTCAACAAAACAGATTTTGAACGCATTCTCCCAGACCTCCAACTTGTAGAACTACCGCTAGGACTGGTTTTGTCTGAAGCAGGTGATCATGTTGAATTTGTTCACTTTCCGGTCAGTGGCATTGTCTCGCTGATATATGATTTAGAAAATGGCTCGTCGAGTGAAATCGCAATCGTTGGCAATGAAGGTATGATAGGTATTTCCATCTACATGGGCGGAGAAAGCTTGCCGAGTAGTACAGAAGTGCAATGTCCAGGCTATGCTTTCAGACTCAGTAGAAAAATCCTCAAACGCGAATTTGCATTGGGTGGTCAAATTCAACGCATTGCGCTTTTATACACTCAAGCTTTAATTGCACAGACCTCACAAACTGCGGTATGTAATCAACATCACTCTACTGATGAGCGATTTTCTCGCTGGCTGCTAATGACGATTGATAGAATGCACGACAACGAAGTATTTATTACACAAGAATTAATTTCCAAATTGTTGGGTGTTCGCAGAGAAAGCGTGAGTGAGACCTCCAGCAAGTTACAAAAAGAGGGGCTGATTACGTGTACACGTGGGTGCATCACATTGGCAAATCGCAAAAAACTTGAAGAACGTGTATGTGAATGCTATGCAACTGTCACAGAGGAATATGAGCGTTTGCTTCCAAAGGTTAAAAAATAAATAAACAATATTGAATCTATCTCTTTAAGCGTTAAGTTGAGACACGTTTTTACAGTCAACTCGATTTAATTTTCGACTTAACGTTTTTCTCATGCATGCCAAGTCGCGCTCACCTCGAAACATCAATATATTTATTTTGAATGTAAACGAGCGTACAGACCTAGTACGCGCATTCAGTTATTTTCTGAAAAATTTGTGTAAATATATATTAAATGTATTGGCTGTAGGCTTTAAGAAAACACTTGCTCCCGTCTCTATCGCACCCTTCCGTCTATCATAACGATTTATTTGAAGGGTAACTCATTAGGCTGTATTGATTCAACGTGCTAAAAAATGCAAACCTAACCTAATTCATTGCGTTTTACACAAAATAACTTTGTGCGATAAATATTAATGCGAATGTGTTAGCTAGAGCACAGAAGTATTTTTAATACTCAGGATAATCACAATCATTAGTCATGAAATCAAGAATTGAGTTTTAGCGTATGCAAATAATCAATAGAACCAGTGAAAAGGTACTGTCGAAACCAGACAGGATTTCGGCTATTCCTTACTTGCATCTCGTGCCTTCACCATTGTCAATGGTGATTGATGTGTTGTCATACAAAGAAAAAACCCGTGCAGAAATCGCACTAAACTCTATTAGCGATGCCATTTTGTGCACCGATATGCATGGCAATATTGATTATTTAAACAATGCTGCTGAGCAACTGACGGGCTGGTCTAAAGATGAAGCCTATGGCCAGCCGATACGGCGTATTTTTAATATCGTCCACGGCGTGACTCGCAAAGCTTGCCAAAATCCTGTAGAAATTGTGTTGCAGACGAACAAACCCGTTGAGCTTGCTTCTGATACTGTATTAATCCAACGCAACGGCAGTGAAGTTGCGATTCAAGATTCTTCATCCCCTATTCATAATGCAGAGGGTAAACTGACAGGTGTAGTCATCGTGTTTCATGATGTCAGCACCTCCAAAGCGATGGCCATTAAAATGGCGCATCTTGCCCAGCATGATTTCCTGACCAATTTACCCAATCGTGTATTACTAAACGACCGCATCGGGCATGCGATTGAAGCAGCGAGACGTAATGACACACAAATTGCGCTGCTTTTTTTAGATTTAGATAATTTTAAATTCATTAACGATTCTTTGGGTCATGACATCGGTGACCAAGTATTACAGCAAGTGACTGCAAGTTTAAATGCTAGCGTGAGAGCCAGTGACACTGTCAGCCGCACCGGTGGTGACGAATTTATTATCTTGTTAGCGGATAGCAAAAATGGTGAAGATGCTGCGTTGACTGCCGAGAAAATTTTGGAAACATTTACTATTCCGCATAAATTGGCGAATCACCAGTTGCAAGTGACCACCAGTATAGGCATTAGCGTGTTTCCTACCGATGGATTAGACGCAGAAACCTTGATTAAAAACGCTGATACAGCGATGTATTATGCTAAAGAAAAAGGTCGCAACAACTTTCAATTTTTTAAAAATGCGATGAATACGCGGGTAATTGAGCGCCAAAAACTTGAGGTCTATTTAAGTATTGCCCAAGAAGAAAATCAATTGCATTTGGTGTATCAACCTAAATTTAATCTAACCACGTTACAGATCACAGGGGTGGAAGCACTGATTCGCTGGCAACATCCTGAATGGGGGGAAATCAATCCAGAGCGTTTTTTATCCGTGTCTGAAGACTCAGGCTTGATTATTCCAATTGGCCGTTGGGTATTGCGTGAAGCATGTGAGCAAGCCAAACGCTGGAAAGACAGCGGTTTGCCCAAAATGACTGTTGCGGTGAATATTTCTGCACCCGAGTTTATGCATAAAAACTTTGTGGAAGATGTGCAAGCAACTTTATTAGAGACTGGTATAGATCCTGATTGGATTGAACTAGAAGTAACAGAAACCGTACTGATGCGCGATGCAGAAGCCAGCGCTATTATTTTGCAACAACTCAAGTCTATGGGCTTAATACTGGTGGTAGATGACTTTGGCACAGGCTATTCCAGCTTAAGCTATTTGCAGCAGTTTCCAATTGATGTACTGAAAATTGACCATTCATTTGTAAACGATATTAAAGCAGTGGCGGATGATGGCATCATTGTGAGTGCCATTATTAGTATGGCGCACAGCTTAAAACTCAAAGTGATTGCAGAAGGCATTGAAACCCCTGAACAATTGGCGTTTTTAGTGAATCGACAATGCCAAGAAGGCCAAGGATATTTGTTCGATCGTCCATTGAGTAGCGATCAACTCAACCAATTGTATTTTACTGATCAGCAAGCCTGATAATAGTCGTGAAAGTTATCCTTGAGTGAATATAGCTTTCTTGCGATTGATGGCGATGCGAGAGGCACCTGCTGACGTATGAGAAAACGATATTTGGCGAATATTGTGTCTTATCTGTCCTCAATACTACGATTTTGGTTTCGCCGTGTATACCAGACGCTCAATAAAATCATTGCGAAGATCATTAGCCCTAACGCTGGTAGAAGCAATATTCCACTAACTTCTTGGTACACCACCAACGTTTCTATATCAAAATACCGCCCCTCTGTATCAAAAAGCGCGCGGTATGGCCAATACATTCGAAAAAATAAGAAAAAGAAAATAACAGAAGTAGCCAAACTAAAGAGTGAAGCAAATAAAAGCAATAACTGAGCGATGCGTTGCTTATACCGATATTTCACGAAGCACTCCTGCGCTTGAACGAAATAATCACAAGTATATACAGGTGTATCGTCAATGAAAATGCGTTTGTAAGTCAGCTGGCGAAAAATCAATCGCTACACACACGAGTTAAAACCTTTAAGCCTGACAAATCAAAATTAGCAAATAACCCAACATTAGCTTAGCCAAAAGCACCGTCTGTTCTTGGCTTGAGCAGGATTGGGATGTAAATACTCGCAAATATTGCAAAACTCACCATCCATAAAATGGAAGCGGTCAACACCCAACTTTGATAAAACTGCGTTGTGAACATCGGTACTATCGCCCGAAACAGCACACTTACAATCAACATACCAAATGCCCAACCTATCCATGGCGATGGCGTTTTAATATCACGACCAGTATGCCCCAATGCTACGCGCGACATCATACTCAACGTCATTAAGCCGATGCCACCCATCGTAAAAAGGTGCAAGGTCAGAATAGAAAAGTTGCCCTGTTGACTGGGTAAACCGTAAAAGAAAAATCCTAGATTGATTAACCAAGCCGCAACATACAAGCTCCACAATAAAGGCACGCGCCAGATGCCAGAAGTATGCCAATTGATTAATCGATATCCATTTAAAACAAATAAAGACCAAGCCAATAGCGTGGTGATTACTGCATGGTTGAGTGACATTGCATTGATAAATAACGCGATGAACAATGCTAATATACTGAGATCTAGCCATTGATATTGCTTGAGCACTACTTTAGTCTCGGTGCCTCTTTCAATAAAAAACGGAATGACGCGTCGACCCATCATCAGAATCAAACTGATGAATAACAAGACAGCACCGTTGATGGCGTATTGCATGCCGTTGTTGAGCAAGCCGAAACACCCAAGATAAAACACAATATTGCCCAACCATAACAATGTGACTTTGCTAATCACTGCCAGTTGCTTCCATTGTTTTGCATTAACTATGGGGTGAGTCAAACTTATGATGAGTATCAGTCCAAACAACAAATCTGTGGCTGCTACCCAAGGCAAAAATGTAGAGCCAAACAAAAACAGCAAGCGCGCTACACACCAAAGTAAAAAAAGCAACATTAATGGCGGGCCAAAAACGGTTGGAAGGCCGGTCCAATTTTTTACCGCAGTGAGTAAAAAACCAGCCACCACTGCCATGCTGTAGCCATAAAGCATTTCGTGCGCATGCCATTGGCTCTGTGAAATGTTATCAAAGGGGATAGTCATGTAGGAAAAATAAACCAGCATCCACAGTGCAATGGAAATTATTGCAAAAAGACAGGCGCCTAAAAAGAAAGGGCGAAATCCAAGATTAAACAGTGCTAATTTTTTATTGGCTTGCTTACTTGGTTTGATTGCAATTTGCATATCTGCCCTTTTGTGCTTGTCGAAAGTTGCCAGCGTATGCTGGTGGGAATCTTGCTGAAATCAAGCTTACCATCTTTGAGCGACATCACTCTAGACAGAATCAGAACAAGTGGGGTAAAAGTCATTGTTGAGTTTACTTGGTAGCTAAATGAAACATACTAAAAAATTTGATTGTTTAGGTTGAAATTGATAGCAAGCATATGCATGAATTAAACAATCGGAACGTACACATTAACCACCATGCTTTGTCGCTGTATAACTTAGTAACTGGTAAGCAAATGAATATAAAAAATAAATATATTTAGTAGACTAATTAATATTCAGTATTTGTCGTTAATAGCATAACGCTTAACAAAATACTAAGACGATGGCGAATTTAGCTAAAGAAACAAACCTCAATATTATTGAAAACATCATTTCCGCTTCCGAAGTTGAGGAATTTTATTTATCGGAAGATGTGTATGACCAAGATGGAAACAAACTACTTGGCCAAGGGTATAAAATTACGTCCTCCATTAAAGATAAACTCATCAATCGAGCGCTAAAAAAACCGCTAGAAACGTCCGTCGCCTCTGATACCTCTCTCACTGCTGATGAAATTCATGCTGAAGCGGAATTGCTTATTAATGAAAATTCTTTTTTGCAAAATTTCAACCCCGAGGTAAAACTCGATGTTTACGCACTCAAACACATCACGCTTGCACCATTGGCCTCTTTACTTCTTACAGTAAAGAAAAAAAATAGCAAAGAAGCCTTTGCGCACACTTTGTTCATGACGATTATGTCGAGGCTCATCGCTAAAAAATTAAATTTTGATGCTACTCAACTTGATGATTTAACCATTGCATCGCTTCTACATGATATTGGAGAGCTATATTGCGTGATACCAAACACCAAAACTCTCTCAGTAGAGCAATGGCGAAGCATCATGTCACATCCCATCATCGGCAGCTCAGTGGTGAGTCAACATATGGAGTATGCACCTAGTGTGGCTAAAGCCATTTTAGAACATCACGAAAGAAACGATGGCTCGGGGTATCCTAATCATTTGCTAGCAAACAGTTTGAGTGAAATTGGCAAAGTGTTGATTGTGGCCGAAGCGTTTTCTGGGATGGTCAGGCGGCAATACGACATCAGCAATTTAATCACCACGTTGAAATTGGTGAACCATGATTTTCCATCACATGCATTCAACGCACTGATCGAGTTGTTGTCGTCTGTGCGCAACGTTGAACACTTAAAAGTAACCAACCCCATATTAGAGCGCCTACTTGGCCAATTAAAAAACCTTGAAGAAATCATAGAGCTGCTTAAGGCTCTGTGTGTTACTCAGCCAAAAATGAAGGGCCTGTCTAAATATTTAATCTTACGATTAAGGCGTATTTGTCAGACTATTTATGCTTCAGGACTGACCGACTGTATTGATTTGGGGATGTGGGAGCAAATTAAACTCGATGAAGA
The DNA here is from genome assembly GCA_002281475.1 of Methylophilales bacterium 28-44-11. Classification (GTDB taxonomy): domain Bacteria; phylum Pseudomonadota; class Gammaproteobacteria; order Burkholderiales; family Methylophilaceae; genus Methylophilus. Next base: position 19,394 of record NCGC01000025.1, on the reverse strand, counting down.
TATTAATCAAGAGCTTTTTATCACCATTAACGAGGTGGAATGGAAAATGAAGGATGTGTTTAGAGATATTAGTTTAAGAATGCTACAAGAGGATATCGAAAATAGCGATGAGCTTGTAAGAATTATTCAGAAAATCAAAGGTGAAGTACGAGCTTTGGAAACGACGTGACTACAGTACTATTTAAAAGAAGGTTAAATGTAAGATGAAATGCATGATGATGTTATCTGATCAATCTGACACATAGCCTATTTTTTTCTCTTAATATGAGATGATAAGTATTGTTGGCTGAATTTTAATGTAGCGGTAAGAAGGAATTATTATAGATTGATATACGCTGTGAACTTCAGTGACATAAACTATGTGCGTGTATACATGGTTTGTGCTTTTTTTAACTATTGAAAAAGAATTTAAATGATTAGTGCCCCCAAACCAGAGAACGAGGACAAGAGACTTCAAGCTTTAAGAGACTTGCTTATTCTCGACACCTCCACCGAAGAAAGATTTGATCGAATCACGCAGTTCGCGAGGTTTGAATTTGATGTACCCATAGTGCTGATTTCTTTAATAGATGAGGACAGACAGTGGTTTAAGTCAACGGTAGGATTAGATGTTTGTAGCACTTCACGCGACATTGCGTTTTGTAGTCACGCGATTTTGCAAGATAGCATCATGATGGTGGAAGACGCTACAAAAGATGCGCGTTTCTTTGACAATCCGCTTGTGTTAAGCTCGCCCCATATTCGGTTTTATGCTGGTGCTCCTCTCACTTTGCCCACTGGCGAAAATTTGGGCACATTATGTTTAATCGATCAGAAACCCAATACGCTTGATGCCTTGGACTTGTCCATATTCTCCACACTAAGAAATATGGTCGTAGCGGAGTTATTAAACAAAAATAATGACAGCTAATTTAAGAATTCATTCCATGTCATACCAATACAATCACTCTTCATTCACTATGCCAACCGTGTTCTTGCATGACAACGAGTATATGTTAAGAAAAACATTTGGCTTATTTGCCTCTGAAACCAACTTGGCGAAAATTGTAGAGACCTCTGAAATTGCGCAAGCAAAAATAAAGCTATTTGCAAACCCATTTGATATGGTCATTATCGGATTTGATAATTGGTTTGAAGAGATTCACTTAATCGAATTAGTGAGAGATGAAATGACCCCTTCAAAAAAGGATATTCCAATCATTGTGATTGTACCCAACGTCACTTCAAACCAAATAGATACACTGAAACAACTTAATGTTGCTGAAATACTTCTTAAGCCAGCACGTATTAAAACCATACAAAAAGCGTTTTTAAATAGCTTTACGCAAATTTCAACTATTTAAAAATCGCTTAAATTAAAAGTCGCTTAAAAAATCTTCAAGTTGTGTTGCAAGATTGTTTTACCTGGGACGGAATGAAGTCAAGGCAGGACAACGAGGTGTTACTTGGTCTACGAAATGCAAAAAAACATTGAAAACCTGTGAAATATAACGCTATTGCTGAGCCTGCTGCGCTTGTTGTAGCATCGAAGAAGAACTCACTTTTTGTTGTTGCAAGTTGGGACCACCTTGTTGGTTCACAATGACACTAGATACCATGCCCTCCTCGCCACCACCAATACGCATGCCACTCACAGGGCTAGCGCCACGGTAATCCAATCCCACGGCTAATCGTATATGTGTTTCATTGGTGCGGCTACCATTGGAGATATCTAAACTTTGCCAACGATTGTCTAGCCACACATCTACCCATGCATGCGTTTGCATTAAACTGCCATCTTCTGTGAATAAGTAACCGCTCACATAGCGGGCGGGATAACCCAAAGTACGACAGCAAGAAATGAACACATGCGCATGATCTTGGCAAACACCTTGCTCCAGCGCAAATGCCTGGCTTGCAGTGGTATCAACCTGAGTGGCACCTTTGATATATTCCATTTTGTCACGTAACGCCAACATCATGTCTTCAATTGGCTGCTGCTTAAATTGGTTTGCAAAAGCGATAATCCCTTCACTGGGTTCCGTCAGCTCGGTTTCACGCAGGTAAATGGGCATGGGCAACGTTTGATGCTGATTTAAGTCACCTACGCCAGTCTCAACCTCGCCCGATACTGAGATGTATAACTCTTGATGTGGGTTATCAATCACGATGGTGTGTGCAATATTGCCGTACGTGTCATTAAACTCATGCAATTGACCGTTTACTTTAATGTCCCAACGACGCACATGCTGACCAAAGCCATTTTGTGGCGTCAAACGGAGTTGCTGAATGGTGTAAGTCACCATCTCGCTGTAGACGTATTGTGTTTGGTGCTGAATATTGAGGCGCATAATGCTGACTACTTTACACCTATTAAACGGTTGCGCTCAAGAAACTACGTTGAATTTCTTGACCTAATACATGATTTGAGTGAATAAAGCTCTCTAAGAAGTCATGTAAGCCATGTTGAAAGATGTCCTGCATTTTTCCGTAGTGTAATTTTGCGTGTAGCTCCCCTGCTAAACGCTTGGTTTCACTTTGGCGGTTGGCAGACACTTGTTCGATAATGGGCAAAATCTCATCATAACAAGCGTGTAAAGACCGAGGCATATCATGGCGCAAGACCAACAACTCTGAAACGCGAATTGGATCTATCGCGTCACTGTAGATTTTTTGATAGGCCTGAAAAGCGGAAACAGATCGTAGCACTGCACTCCACTCATAATAATCGACTGCTCCGCCCGCTTCATATTGCGCTGGCATCAGAAAATCATATTTGATGTTTAACAAACGGGCGGTATTATCCGCACGTTCAATAAAAGTACCTAAGCGTACAAAACTAAACGCTTCATCGCGTAACATGGTGCCAAAACATACACCCCGAAATAAATGTGAGCGCGATTTCACCCAATCACAAAACTCACCCAATCCTTCAACAGTTAAATCTTTACGCAAAAACTGGTCAAACTCTAACCATAATGCATTGATATTTTCCCAAGTTTCCGTGGTCATGGTCACCCGCACTGCACGCGCATTTTCACGGGCGCTACGTAAGGCACTGTAAATACTGGATGGGTTGTTGCTATCCATGGTGAGGTATTGAATAACACTTTTGGCATTGGCGGTATCATAGTCGCGCGCAAAGGCTTCTTTATTGCCAGTGATCTCTACTGCAGCTTCCCACAAATCTGTGTCACTGCCAGTGGCCGTGGGCACCAGCGACATGTTATACGTCACGTCTAACACACGTGCAGCATTTTCTGCACGTTCAATGTAACGGGCCATCCAATATAGGTGATCTGCTGTACGGCTTAACATGCCACTTCCTCTTTCTTACCTTGTTTGTTGGTTTGTGACGTTTTTTGCGGTTGGATATCATCTCGCTCTAATACCCAAGTATCTTTGGTGCCGCCACCTTGTGAAGAATTTACTACCAATGAGCCTTCTTTTAAGGCAACACGGCATAAGCCCCCTGGCACAACACTCACCGATTTGCCCGAGAGTACAAATGGTCTTAAATCCACATGTCTTGGTGCAATGCCTTGCTCGACCAAGGTTGGACAAGTGGACAGTGCAAGCGTTGGTTGTGCAATATAACTTGAAGGTCTAGACAAAATACGTAGTTTAAATTCGGCCAGCTCTTGCTTAGTGGCGGCTGGGCCAACCAACATGCCATAGCCTCCAGAGCCTTGCACTTCCTTCACCACCAGTTCATCCAGATGATCGAGTACATAGGCTAAATCGTCTTCTTTGCTCAACTCATAAGTCGGTACATTTTGCAAAATCGGTTCTTCACCTAAATAGAACTTGATCATTTCTGGGACATAAATATAGGTGGCTTTGTCGTCTGCCGCACCTGTGCCTACGGCGTTCGCCAGCGTCACACCACCATTGCGATACACAGATAACAGTCCTGGCACACCCAACATTGAGTCAGGTTTGAACACCAGCGGGTCGATAAAATCATCGTCAATACGGCGGTAAATCACATCGACACGTCTTGGGCCTTGGGTAGTTCGCATGAACACAGCATTATTGCGTACAAATAAATCTTGCCCTTCTACCAGCTCGATCCCCATTTGTTGTGCCAAAAATGCGTGCTCAAAATAAGCGCTGTTGTAGGCGCCGGGTGATAGCAACACTACCGTGGGGTCTTGTACACCAGACTGCGCGACTGAACGTAAATTGTTCAGTAATACTTGTGGATAATGCTCGACTGGTGCCACTGCATATTGCCTAAACAAGTCTGGAAATAGGCGCATCATCATTTTGCGGTTTTCCAACATATACGACACACCAGATGGCGTTCGTAGATTGTCTTCTAACACATAAAATTGAGATTCGCTGGTGCGCACTAAATCCACCCCAGCAATGTGAGCGTAAATTTGATTGGGCACGTCCACACCAAACATCTCTGGGCGATATTGTGGATTGCTTAAAATGGTATACGGCACTATCCCCGCTTGGATAATGTCTTGTTTATGATAAATATCATGCAAGAACATGTTCAATGCGCGGACGCGTTGCACCACGCCAGCAGACAGGTGTGCCCATTCTTGACTTGAGATTAAGCGTGGAATCACATCGAACGGGATTAAGCGCTCTGCACCGTCTGCCTCTCCGTACACATTAAAAGTAATGCCGACCCGACGAAACAACAATTCTGCTTCTGCGCGCTTTGCCGCTAGCTGTTGCGTAGGGACATTTTTTAGCCAATGTTGATACGCTTTGTAGATACTCCGTACATCGCCTACATTGGCTTGCATTTCATCAAAGAACTTTTCGACGGTGTGTGACATGCTTTTAATCTTTCTATTAATAACTGGATTAAAAGCAAACTGTATACCAATTTAATTTATAAGCTAAATCAATGCGTTACAAATAAACTAAGTCTATAATTTGCCGATATGCACTAATAAAGTGCGTTTCTACGCTTTGTTTTATTATATTTCTTTACGCACCAAAAGCATGCATTTACTCAATATTCTGAATTTGCTCGCGCATTTGTTCAATCAATACTTTAAGCTTCATTGAAATTTGCGTCGTTTCAATCGCCACAGATTTGGCGCCTAAGGTATTGGCTTCGCGGTTCATTTCCTGCATCAGAAAATCCAACTTTTTACCCACTGCACCGCCTTTTGTTAGTATATGACTGACTTCACGCAGATGCGCATCCAAGCGCGATAATTCTTCATCCACATCAATCCGTTGGGCGTACAGTACGATCTCCTGCCTGACGCGTTCGTCGTCAGCTAGCATAGCTTCTTTTAATTTTGCTGTTAATTTATCTTGATACGCTTGAATCAATAGTGGCAACATGGGTTTGACAGTCACGACTAAGCTATTGATTTCTGTCAGGCGCTCTAAAATCATGGCTTTGAGCTTATCGCCCTCTCGCTGACGCGCGCTAATTAAGTGATCCAATACAGCGCTTAAGGTCGTTTTAATGATGGCCTCTAACGCTTCATGATCGACCTTTGGCGTCTCTGTGACGCCAGGCATACGCAACACTTCTAACACGTCAATGGCTTGCACAGCGCTAAAATACTGCGAGGCTGCTTTGACACTGTCAGCAATTTGCTGAATAGCTTGATGATTAATAGCCGCAAATTGTGTAGTTGAATTTTCTTGCTTCAGATACACGCGACAATCGACTTTTCCGCGACCAAGCTTAGCTTGGATCAACTCACGGATGTTGTTTTCAAACACACGAAGATGATCGTCTAATTTAAGTTGTAACTCTAAATATCGATGATTGACTGAGCGCAATTCTATTGTCAATGCGCCGTTTGGGGTGGTGAGCTCATGCGAAGCATAGCCGGTCATACTTAAAATCATAGGAGTTACTCGTATCTAATCAACAACAATTGTATCAAATGCACCTGTTAATATGAGAAAATAAACTTATGCATATCACGGTTTACGCACACCACCCTTTTTAATGGCCATTACCAATAAAAATCAAGCGCTTGATATTGGCTTTAAATTGCAGGATTACACCATTACCAAAGTACTGAGCTCTGGTGGTTTTAGTTTTGTATATTTGGCACATGACCCCAATAAAAAGGTGGTAGCCATTAAAGAATACATGCCTACAGGCTTGGTATTACGCAATCAAGGTGCGACCGTACAGTTAGACGACCATGGTGAATTAGCCATATTCAAACAAGGCTTAAAAAGCTTTTTTGAAGAGGGATTATCCTTGGCTAAGATTGATCACAAAAATATTGTGCGCGTACTAAATTTTTTTAGAGCCAACAATACTGTGTATATGGTGATGAAATATGAGCGAGGCAAATCGCTCCAAGAATATATCCTAGCCCATGAAAATCCGATTTCAGAGAATTTTGTAAGGCGCGTGTTTGCAGAGTTGCTGAATGGATTGCGTGAAGTGCACACACATAAATTGTTGCACCTTGATATTAAGCCCGCCAATATTTATATACGCTTGGACGGTTCACCGGTGTTGCTAGATTTTGGCTCAGCGAGGCAAACACTGGCGGAATCTAAATCGAATGTGCCATTAAGCTATACCCCAGGTTTTGCACCGCCAGAGCAATATTACGAGCGTCAACACTTGGGGCCGTGGAGTGATATTTATAGCATAGGGGCGAGTATGTACGCATGTCTTTATCGTGCGACGCCACAAGCCGCTAATTTAAGGGTGACCAAAGACAATTTAGAACCGGCAAAATCGTTGGGTAATAATATTTACTCACAAGAATTGCTTACGTTAATTGACGAATGCTTAAAACTGGACCATTTAGCACGCCCTCAAAGTGTGTTTTCATTGCAAAAGCAGATCATGATGCTCAGCCCAGCGCAAGATGGTCCCAAAAGTAGTTTAGTGAATAAAATTAAAAAAGTATTGAACACGCCATTATGAAATTTACGATTTATCAAAGTAGCCGACAAGGGCCTCGTGCATATAACCAAGACCGCTTGGCTTACTCCTACAGCAAAGATGCGCTGCTGATGGTACTAGCAGACGGCATGGGTGGCCATCGCCACGGTGAAGTTGCAGCACAGTTAGCAGTGAAAACGTTGACGGAGGCTTTCCAACGACTGCATCGCCACGGTGAAGTTGCAGCACAGTTAGCAGTGAAAACGTTGACGGAGGCTTTCCAACGACTGGCATTACCCACGCTGCCAAGTCCCGCTAAGTTCTTAACGGATCATATTCAGCAAATCCATGACATGATTGAAAATAAGCGTCAAATGGATGATTTGATCGAATCACCACGTACCACCGTGGTGGCAGCCATTATTCAACGCAATACTTTATATTGCGCGCATGTGGGAGATTCACGCCTTTATCATTTTAGGGACGGCCATTTGCTGTTTAGAACAGAAGACCATTCGATTGTGCAGTCCATGTACCGCAAAGGCCTGATTAGCAAAGAAGAAATGTCTACACATCCTTATCGCAATAAAATCTACAATTGTTTGGGTGGCGATAACATCCCGCAAATCGATCTAGCCGACCGTCATGAATTGCAGGATGGCGACATTATTTTGTTATGCACTGATGGCATCTGGAATGTGATTGATGACCGTGAAATCAAAAATATTTTAGTGTCTGGCGTCATCGACGAAACCATTGCACACTTGTTAGACACTTCTGAAAAAAACAGTGATCATACCGGTGACAACATGAGTGCGATTGGCTTGCAATGGGGCGATCGCCAACACAACCCTCAAGCGGTATCGACCATTACTATGCCACTGGATCAAACCACCACCATCATGAATCCCTCCACGCAACCCTCCAAATTATTGGATGCAGCACCAGACGATTTAACCGATGACGAGATTGAAAAAACCATTGCTGAAATACAAGCAGCCCTTACCAGACCCAAATCATTTTAAGTTGTGAGCAAAACCATGAGACCAAGCCAACGTGCGAATAATGCATTAAGACCCGTAGAAATTATTCGCCATTACACCAAACATGCAGAAGGATCTGTCCTCATTAAATTTGGGGACACGCACGTCATTTGTACGGCCAGTGTAGAAGAAAAAGTACCTGGTTTTTTAAAAGGCAAAAACCAAGGATGGGTGACGGCAGAATATGGCATGTTGCCACGCTCTACTGGAAGCCGTATGGACCGGGAAGCAGCCAAGGGCAAGCAATCAGGTCGCACGCAAGAGATCCAACGACTGATTGGTCGCAGTTTACGTGCTGTGATTGATTTAGAAAAATTAGGTGAACGTACTATCCACTTTGATTGCGATGTGATTCAAGCCGATGGCGGGACGCGCACGGCCAGCATCACAGGTGCATTCGTAGCCTTACAAGATGCGGTAAACGTGTTGCTAACACGTGGTGTTCTGACGACGTCTCCGCTTAAAGATACGGTGGCGGCCATTTCTGTGGGTGTATACAACGGTACACCCGTATTAGATTTGGACTATATTGAAGACTCCGACTGCGACACGGACATGAATGTGGTCATGACGGGGTCTGGCGGTTTTGTTGAGATTCAAGGCACTGCAGAAGGCGAGCCCTTTAGCCGCGATTCTATGAATGCCATGATTGAACTCGCCGTGCAAGGCATTCAAGCACTTACTGCCAAACAATTGGCAAGTTTGAGTACACCTTAATGGCACTGCCTTTTCATCAATTGGTGATAGCTTCAGGCAATGCGGGTAAGTTGCGCGAGATTCAACATTTGCTGTCGCCGCTTGCGCTAGAGATCATTCCACAATCCAAACTCAATGTACCAGAGTGCGCAGAACCTTATTGTACTTTTATTGAAAATGCATTGGCCAAAGCGCGCCATGCCAGTCAGCATACCGGCCTACCTGCTCTGGCAGATGATTCTGGCTTATGCGTAGACAGCTTGCAAGGTGCCCCTGGGGTGCTATCTGCACGATATGCTGGCGAACCAAAATCGGACGAGAGAAATAACCAGAAATTGTTAGAAGTGTTGGGTGATTCTACCGAGCGCATTGCACATTTTTACTGTGTGATGGTATTAGTGCGCCATGCCAATGACCCCGAGCCTTTGATTGCTGAAGGGCAATGGGTAGGTGAAATCTTAAAAGAATATCGGGGGCAAGATGGTTTTGGCTATGACCCACTATTTTTGGATGCAAAAACCGGTAAAACAGTGGCAGAGTTATCACTCGACATCAAAAGCAGAATCAGCCATCGGGGACATGCCATGGCGAAACTGTTACAAAAGTTAGAAAGGCTGAGCCATGAATAATCCTTGGCCAAAATGGGTACGTGATGACGGAACAGTAGTTTCGTGCACCGAAAAAGTGAAAGTAATGACGGAGAACTTTGATGAGATCAAGCAGATCACCCAAGACGCTTTTGAAGATGGATTGCTGATGGAAGTGAACGAATCACAAATGCGTGAAGCCTTACATGCGCTGGTGGAAAGCCTAGTCAATCCTTACCATAAAATCTAGGCTTGTCGGACGACTCATCTAAAACATGGCAAGCCTCTCGCCGCAACACATCCTCCAGCAGGTTTTCGGTTATAACCAGTTTCGCCATCAGCAGCAGGCCATTGTCGAGCATGTGATTGCAGGACACGATGCGCTGGTACTCATGCCCACGGGTGGCGGTAAATCGCTGTGTTACCAAATTCCAGCGCTTGCGCGTAAAGGGCTGGCAATCGTTGTCTCACCCTTAATTGCTTTGATGCAAAACCAAGTTGAGGCCCTGCAGCAACTTGGCGTCAGCGCCGCTTTTTTAAATTCTAGTTTAAGCACAGAAGACAATACACGCATTACCCGCGAGGTAATCAGTGGTGAAATTAAATTATTGTATGTCGCCCCCGAGCGCTTAATGGTGGGCAGTTTTTTAAGCTTGCTAGACGAAGTGCAACAGCATGTCGGTCTTGCCATATTTGCCATTGATGAAGCGCATTGTGTATCGCAATGGGGACATGACTTCCGGCCAGAATATCGCCAGCTGACTGTTTTGCATGACCGTTTTCCCGATGTGCCGCGCATCGCACTCACGGCCACTGCTGATGCGCCTACGCGCGCCGAGATTATAAGTCAGCTCAATCTCGAAAACGCACGCCAATTTGTTTCCAGTTTTGATCGACCCAATATCCGCTACCATGTTGGCATTAAAAATACCGCCCGTCAGCAACTGCAAGCATTTCTGGAACGTGAACACCCCAACGACGCTGGCATTATTTATTGCCTGTCACGCAAAAAAGTGGAAGAAACAGCTGCTTGGCTGGTCGAAAAAGGTTGGTCAGCATTGCCCTATCATGCCGGTTTGCCTGCGCAATTACGTGAGCACAACCAGCGCCGCTTTCTGCGTGAAGAGAGCATCATCATGGTGGCGACCATCGCATTTGGTATGGGCATCGATAAACCCAATGTGCGCTTTGTCGCGCATTTAGATCTGCCAAAAAGTATGGAAGGCTACTATCAGGAAACTGGCCGTGCAGGCCGTGATGGCCTACCTGCGAATGCATGGATGGTTTACGGCATGGGTGATGTCGTCTCCATGCGTCAAATGCTTGATAGCGGTGAAGCATCTGAAGAACGGAAACGACTGGAGCGCTTAAAACTAGATGCCTTACTCGGTTATTGCGAATCCACCGCATGTCGCCATCAAACCATTTTGCGCTACTTTGGTGAAAGCCATCCTGGCGCCTGCGAGCAATGCGATAACTGCCTGCATCCGGTTGAAACCTGGCAAGCTACCCAAGTCGCGCAAATGGCACTCTCGTGTGTATTCCGCACCGGGCAAAGATTCGGCGTCGGCCATTTAATCGACGTGCTCACTGGCAAAGTCACCCCCCAAGTTGAGCGCTTCGGACATGAAAAAGTCAGCACCTTTGGCATTGGCAAGACCCTCAATCTCGCACAATGGAGCAGTGTGTATCGCCAATTGATTTCCACTGGATTGCTTGAAACAGATATGGCTGCCTATGGTGGCTTAAAACTAACTGAATTCGCACGCCCAATATTAAAAGGCGAGCAAGAAGTCTGGCTACGCCGCGATGTAGAACCTGAAAAACGCATTAGCAAAGCTGAACGTAGCGCCCGCGCCAAAGAAGCATTTTCAGGCGCAAGCGATGACCCGCTATGGCAAGCACTCAAAGCCAAACGATTAGAACTGGCAAGAGAACAAGGCGTGCCACCTTATGTGATTTTCCACGACAGCACATTATTGGAAATCCATAACCGCAAACCCCGAGCCTTAAATGAAATGGGGCAAATTAGCGGGATAGGACAAACGAAATTGCAAAAATATGGAGATGCGTTTTTGCAGGTGCTGGAGGAAATGGCTTAAAAAAAAAGTTTTGTTGCGGCGACTAATTTCGCCTTTTGGTGATGGCCAATAAAAACGACGCGTGAAATTTAACACATTCCGTTAAAATGCTCGCATGATTCCAATCTACCCTGTCAATAGTTTGAGTACTGCGCCGCTAGTGGGCAATGTGACACTCAGTGGCCTCACAAATCCTCCACCCCTTTCACTGTACATCCATATTCCATGGTGTGTTCGCAAGTGTCCTTATTGTGACTTTAATTCACATGAGGCTAAACAAGAGATTCCAGAAGCAGCTTATGTCGATGCGTTAATTCAAGATTTGGAACAAGCCACACCATCGATTTGGGGCCGCAAAATTCAAAGTATATTTTTTGGCGGTGGTACGCCCAGTTTATTTTCTGGCGAATCCATTGATAAAATTTTAAGCCATGTGCGCATGCTCACACCGCTCGAATACGGCGCTGAAATCACGCTTGAAGCCAACCCTGGCACGGTCGATATCGCACATTTTCAAGCTTACAAGCAGGCAGGTGTGAATCGGGTGTCACTTGGTATTCAAAGTTTTGATGATCGTTACTTAAAGGCTTTGGGTCGTATTCACAATACGGAACAAGCTTATCAAGCGGCTGAACTAGCGATTGAGACGTTCGATCGCGTGAATTTAGATGTGATGTATGCGTTGCCAGGACAAACGCTAGCAGATGCTTTGCGCGATGCTGAAATTGCCTGCCAATTAAATCCTGCACATTTGTCTTTTTACCACTTAACGCTGGAACCAAATACGCCATTTCATCGCACGCCACCCAGCTTGCCAGACGATGACACCAGCGCCACCATGCAAGAGGAGATTGAACAACTTTTAGCGCAACACGGGTATCTTAATTATGAGACATCTGCTTTTTCTAAAGCGGGCATGCAATGCAAACATAACTTAAACTATTGGACATTTGGCGACTATTTAGGCATCGGTGCAGGGGCGCATTCAAAATTAAGCTTTCATGACAAAATAGTGCGTCAAAGCCGACACAAACACCCCAAACGCTATATGGAGTTTGTATCACAAGGTCAAGCCATAGACCAAGAGTGGGTCATTCCGCAACAGGAACTTGGTTTTGAATTTATGATGAATGCGCTTAGATTGCATGCGGGTTTTCATGAGGCATTATTTCAACAGCGCACCGGCTTGCCGCTGGTGAGCATCCAAAAACACCTGCAAACTGCAATGCAGCAAGGACTGTTGGAGCAAAATGCATCTAACCTACAGCCCTCTTTAAAAGGACGACGATTTTTGAATAATTTATTGGAAATATTTTTAGAAGACAAATAACAGCAAAAAGTAATGGTAAGTCTGTGTCTGAATCCTCACGTACTTAGCGAGGCGAGCTAGCATAATAAGCGTCTTGGCTGGGATGATTTTCTAAATAAGGCATTGCTGAAACATCCCCTAATTCTGGTTCTTCCAACGTAGTAGGGATAGTATTTAACAAAGCAATCTTACGACGCATATATTGCTTTTGTAAGCGCCAAATCAACAGTACGAACAATAATGGAACACCGAGCATTAGTGAATAGTTAACTGTGCTGTCCGCTAATACTTCGCTCGCATCTTGCGTTTTTAAACGTGATTTCAAACTGACTAAATCACTATTCCAATCTAACACCGTCTCCATACCAGACTCCCAAAAACCATGCATTTGCGTTTGTGCATTATGCCAAACCACTTTGAGCCTACCACCGAAATTTGCCAAATTGGGGGGTTGCAAAGTGGGTAATGCAATCTTTGGTACACGTATGTCTAAAAGATGAATATTGATTGGGTTTGATATCGTTGTTGCTTCAACACGATGGTCGATTGTGCTTGTTGGCTGATTGGCACTATGCGGGGGTTGTTTCAACTGATAACTTAGCTGTAGCTGACGGTCGTCTTCAATAGCCAGCTCGTCCATTTTTTTAATGCGATGCGTAAGTGCTCTGACTTCTTTTTCATTAGGAATAGCAATGATCTGCGCGTGCCGAAAAGGGGTATTGGGGTCAATCGCTACGCCTAGCGCCTTGCTCAGCCTGATACTTTTTTGTACAAATCGCTGCGCCAATATTGGGCTGTTGGGATAAAACGAGTCGGCTAATTTAGCCAATGTTTCTTTTGGCATCATCGGCCAAAGAATTTGTACATCTTCATGTAATAGTGGATTTTGTGGCACTTGTTCAGGCACCAAAAGTGCGTTGTCTAATCCTGTAGTTGTCTCCTCAGACAACGCATTTGCGGGGGAGGATAAACTAAGCAATGCTGTATCGAGGGGTAAATCAGGCAGGTTTGCAAAAGCAAAAGGAGACACACAGCACAACACTAGCCAGTGTAACGCTGCCCATTCCCTTGTCATCAACCTTATCTTTTTTATGTGAAAGTTGCCCTTGCTTGTTGTATGGCATTTCGCACCTGTGTGGGTGCAGTCCCCCCCACATGGTTACGGCTAGCCACTGAACCTTCTAACGTCAACACAGAATATACATCTTCTGAAATCATTTGGCTAAATCCTTTTAATTCTTCTAAGGTCATTTGCGCCAAATCTTGTTGGGTATTCACGCCGTGTTTTACTGCTAGCGCGACTACTTCATGCGCATCTCTAAACGGCATGCCTTTTTTCACTAAATAATCCGCTAAATCGGTGGCGGTGGCAAACCCCTCCAAAGCTGCTTGGCGCATATTTTCAGCGTTTACACGCACGCCACGCATCATGTCCGCATATATCTGCAATGTTACTAACAACGTATCCGCCACATCAAACAAAGGCTCTTTGTCTTCTTGATTGTCCTTATTGTAAGCCAATGGCTGGCCTTTCATTAAGGTGAGCAGACCCATCAAATGCCCATAGACGCGCCCTGTTTTACCACGCACTAGCTCTGGCACATCTGGGTTTTTCTTCTGTGGCATTATCGAAGAGCCTGTACAAAAGCGGTCAGCAATATCGATAAACGCAAACCTTGGTGAGCTCCATAAAATCAGCTCTTCTGAAAAGCGCGACAAATGCATCATCAGCACAGAAGCCGCAGCGCTAAATTCAATCGCAAAATCACGATCAGACACGGCATCTAAAGAATTGGCACATACCCCATCAAACCCCAAAGCCTTTGCCACCATTTCACGATCAATCGGATAGCTGGTGCCAGCTAATGCCGCAGCACCCAATGGCAAACGATTGATCCGCTTACGTGCATCAGCAAAGCGCTCTGCATCGCGCTTGAGCATTTCATAATAGGCCATCAAGTGATGTCCAAACGTCACAGGTTGCGCCACCTGCAAATGTGTAAATCCAGGCATGATGGTGTCTACGTGTTGTTCAGCCAAGTCTAAAATGGAAAGCTGTAACGCTTTCACCCCATTTAACACATCATCTACAGTGGCACGCAACCATAAACGTACATCCGTTGCCACCTGATCGTTCCTGCTTCTACCAGTATGTAAGCGCTTACCTGCGTCACCGATTTTATCGGTGAGTCGCTTTTCAATATTCAGATGCACATCTTCTAAATCAAGCAACCACGTAAAAGTCCCCGCCTCAATTTCTTGCAGGATTTCTTCTAAACCATGTTCAATAGAAGCCACATCTTGCATATCAATAATGCCTTGCGCACCCAACATACGTGCATGCGCAATCGAACCTTGAATATCAAAGAAAGCCAATCGTTTATCAAAATCGACCGAGGCTGTATAGCGTTTAACCAACTCAGCCACAGGCTCATTAAAACGGCCGGACCATGCTTCTGCCTTTTGGTTGAGCGATGATGATTTTTTATCGTCTGATGCCTGCACTTCTATTCCTTTTACATTGGGGACCAACAACGCATATGTCTGGCATCGATTTACGCAGAGCAATGAGTTTTTATGAAAATTTTCTTTAATAATAATATACTTATCGCATCATTATAACTAACTATATGCCGTGCGCAAAAATAGCCGCCTTCCAAATTTACATAATTTTGGTATTCATTTACGCATTATCCTCATCGTCAATCTATTTGCATTGATGACGGCGGTGTTATACAGCCAGCAATTCTCGCAATTGTTCAGGCGATTTACCGAGCTTTCTACTGCGGTTCAACCTATATTAATCGTCAGCTTGCTATGCCTTTATGGCATCTATCCTTGGCTCAACCGCTTAGAATATCGCCTCAGTTTATTGGTGATAGTGGGCATTGAAATGGGCATTACTTACCTAGCCTTTACTACACTTAGCCCTTATTTTTCACCCGACATTTTGCCGAATATTGCACGCGCATGTTTACTGAGTGGCATCGTGACCGCCATTGTGTTGTATTACTTCAATCTGCAGCAGCGCGCTTATTCGCCAGCCATTGCTGAAGCTCGCTTACAGGCATTGCAGGCGCGCATCCGCCCGCACTTTTTGTTTAATAGTATCAATGCTGTGTTATCGTTAATTCGAAGCCAACCTAAACGGGCTGAAACAGCGCTTGAAGACATGGCAGATTTATTTCGTGTATTGATGTCAGATAACAGAGAATTAGTCCCTTTGGCGCAAGAGATTGCCTTGTGTCGGCAGTATTTGGCATTAGAAAAATTACGTTTAGAGGACCGTTTAAAAGTACATTGGGATATCGAACAAATGCCTCCTGATGCCATGATACCCCCACTTATTTTACAGCCCCTGTTAGAAAATGCGGTCTACCATGGGATAGAACCATTAACAGATGGGGGTGAAATCACCGTCCATATCACACGTAAACATGAAGAATTAGCGATCACCATCAGCAATCCCTTTCACGCTGACAAAGACCGTCACAGTGGCAATAAAATGGCGCTTAAAAATATTAAAGAACGATTATTATTGCATTTTGATTTAGAGGCTTCTCTCAGGTCCAAAGTGCATGACCATCAATATTCAGTCAACATTCGTATACCGCTCCAATAACGCGCCATGGACATGCTAACTCTATTGATTGCTGATGATGAGACACCCGCCCGCAACCGGTTGCGTGATTTAATCAGCGATATTGCGCATGTGCAAATTGTGGCGGAGGCGCATAACGGTAAGGAGGCAGTCGAGCTGGTGGTTCAACATTCGCCTGACGTTGTGCTAATGGATATCCGTATGCCGCTTATGGACGGCATTGAAGCTGCCCATCATTTACAGCTTTTGAGTACACCGCCAAAATTGATATTCACTACTGCTTTTGATGCCTATGCCATCAAAGCCTTTGAATTAAGTGCGATTGATTACTTACTCAAACCGATACGCCAAGAGCGTTTGGAAACGGCACTCAGTAAAGTGCGCGCTTTACGACCTGAGCAAATCGCATCACTTAAACCACTGCAAGCAATGCGTACACATTTAAGCATTCATGAACGAGGGCGGGTAGTGCTAGTACCGTTAAATGAGGTGATGTACTTTAGAGCCGAACAAAAATATGTGACAGTGCGCACGGCAGAGCGTGAATACTTGCTTGAAGATTCGTTGACACAACTAGAGATAGAATTTGGCGACCGATTACTCAGATTACATCGTAATTGTTTGGTCGCCAAACCGTTTATCGCTGGCTTTGAGAAACGCACTATCATGAATGAAGATGCACAAATTGAGCAACAATGGGTCGCTATTTTAAAAGGTGTGCCTGAAACAATCCCTGTAAGCAGGCGGCAGCAACATCTTATTAAAACAATTTAAAAACGCTCAATATTTATTTTTCTTGTCTTGTAAATCGGTGATCACTTTGGCCGCCCATTCTTTACCACCCAAGCCAAAAGCAATGGCAAGCGCTAAAAATACTGCGCCAAATACAATCACAAACAATGAATAAATCAGCTGCATGCCAATACCCAATTGCTCTAAAGCCACAAACACTGCCAATATTTGAATACCATATTCTGTAGATGTACTGACGGCAAGCGCTTGCGGAAATTTGATGCTATGTAGCCAGGCAAACACAACGCGATTCATAAACCGGGCTAACAAAGTCCCGAATACTAGAATCAGTATGGCCACAATAATATGCGGTAAATAAACAGCCAATTGTTGTAACAAATCAGCCACAGCAGTTAACTCAAGCGCATTGGCCCCAGTAATCACAAACAGAAGGATGACTAACCAATACACGACCTGGCTAATAATGCCACTCAATGTCACGTGCATATTGCCACTGTTCATAAAAGCTTCTAAGCCAGATTTACGGGCAAATTGATCAAATTGCATCAATTCCAACACTCGCTTTACTCCAGTTCTCACCAACTTGGCAATAATCCATCCAAAAAATAAAATCACCAATACTGCAAGCAAGCGTGGGACAAAATTGACCAGTTGTAGCCAAAACTGATTTAGGGACGCGAGAAAAATATCAATCTGATATTGCATTGAAACCTCCTATAGTTGGTATTACATCACTAAAGTTTGATCGGTTATGAACTATGGATAATAACTGAGTCATTAGCTTAACTCAAAATCAAATGCTACTGCTCAACTTCAGTGCTTGAACCAAACGGTTGTTGGTACGCGCATGTGATAAAATTTAATTTATGAAAAATGCTCCACAAAAACTCGTGATTGCCTCACGCGAAAGCGCACTTGCCATGTGGCAAGCCAAACATATTCAAGCCAAATTACAGACATTGTATCCACAATGTGATGTACAAATCTTAGGTATGACCACCACTGGCGACCAAATTCTGGATTCGCCCTTAGCACGCATTGGTGGCAAGGGGTTGTTTGTGAAAGAACTTGAGCAAGCATTGGCGGACGGTCGCGCTGATTTGGCCGTACATAGCATGAAAGATGTGCCGATGAATTTGCCAGATGGTTTTGCCTTGGTAGCCACGGGTGAACGTGAGGATCCACGTGATGCTTTTGTATCGAATCACTTTAACGCGCTAGAGGAGCTGCCACTAGGTAGTATTGTGGGCACCTCCAGCCTGCGCCGTCAGAGCCAAATTCAAGCGCGCTTTCCCCATCTTAAAATTGAATCCCTACGTGGCAATGTGCAAACACGTTTGCGTAAGTTAGATGAAAACCAATACGCCGCGATTATCTTGGCAGCTGCGGGTTTAATTCGCTTGGCACTTGGTCATCGTATTCGTGGTTTCATTAATCCAAAAGACAGTATTCCTGCCGTCGGACAGGGGGCACTAGGTATCGAAATCAAGGCTAGCAGGACTGATTTGGTTGAAATCTTAGCCCCGCTAAATCATCAAGATACACAGTTATGTGTCGAAGCAGAGCGTGGGTTTAGCCGTGCATTGGCAGGTAGTTGTACGGTGCCACTGGGCGCTTATGCTATACGTATGGGAGACCACATTCATATGACTGGATTTGTGGCAAGCGTGGATGGTCAGCAAATGCTACGCGAACATATCACAGGTGAGTTGAACGAAGCAGAAGCAGTTGGCAAAGCTTTAGCCAACAAGTTGGTCAGTTTGGGCGCGGACAAGATTTTATCAGCACTGGATCACATCAAATAATGGTCCAGCCAGCCCTAGCAGGCATTGGTATCGCAATCACAAGACCCAGCGATCAAGCCAAGAAACTGACGCAATTGATTGAAAACGCGGGTGGTCATGTAATTTCGTTTCCATTGATAGAAATTGTCCCGCTTGATGATTACCGCCAATTTGAAGGCGTGATTGCTGACATCTCTAGTTATGAATGGGTGATTTTTATTAGTAGCAACGCTGTGCAAAACGGCATGCCGCGGCTATTAAAACAGACGCTACCACATCACTTAAAATTTGCCGCCATTGGTCCTGTCACCGCCAAAGAGCTACAAGAATTTGGCGTTAAAGATGTATTAATTCCCGAGCATAGATTCGATAGTGAGTCTTTACTTTCTTTAGCACCAATGCATGACATGTTAGGTAAAAAAGTCATGATAGTACGTGGTATGGGCGGGCGTGAAGTGCTGGCAGATACTTTAAAATCGCGCGGTGCCGATGTCACTTTTGCAGAATGCTACCAACGGATTAACCCGCAAAAAAACATAGACATACTCACCGATGCATGGTCTAAGCAACAATTACAAGCCATCGTCGTAACGAGCTCCGAAGCCATGCGCCATTTATTAGAGCTAGCAGTGAATGCACCTTGGTTAAAACAGGTGACTATATGCGTCAATCACGCAAGAATTGCAGAACAAACCTTAGACTTGGGATTCAAAATAC
>NCGC01000024.1 GCA_002281475.1 Methylophilales bacterium 28-44-11 | reverse complement strand
CAAAATCAACAAGCACTGGCGTTAATTTTCAGTAAAGCCAAACAGGGTGCATTGTTACGCGACGGGATTCATGTGGTACTCATAGGCCAACCCAATGTGGGTAAATCCAGTTTGATGAATGCACTTGCTGGCGAAGAGGTGGCGATTGTCACATCCATTGCAGGCACTACTCGAGACACCATTAAAAGTGCCATACAAATTCAAGGCGTGCCATTACATGTGATTGATACGGCGGGACTACGTGAGACAGAAGATGAAGTCGAAAAATTTGGCATTGCACGAACTTGGCGAGCCACAGAAACGGCCAATATCGCATTATTATTGCTAGATTCAACTAACGGTATTACCGACAAAGAAAAATCGATTATAGACCGCTTGCCGCAAGAAATCGCCAAAATTTGGGTCCATAATAAAATAGATGTGTCCAATCAATCGCCAAAAATGACAGAGGTTAATGGTGAGCATCATGTTTATCTCTCTGCTAAAACTGGTGAAGGTTTAGATTTACTGAAATCACAATTGTTAAAGTTTGCTGGTTATCAGGCGTCTAGTGAGGGTGTATTTATGGCGCGGGCACGACATTTGAAAGCACTTGAAGAAGTTCATCACCATCTTGAACAGGCAGCGTTGCAAATGGCATCTGCAGAACTTGTAGCGGAGGAGTTACGTTTAGCACAAGAATCGCTAGGTATGATTACTGGCGAATTTACACCTGATGATTTGTTAGGCGAGATCTTCAGTAAGTTTTGTATTGGCAAATAAAAAAGACCATCTATAAAGATGGTCTTTTTTAAAAGTATGGGTTGTAAATTATTTTACGAACACATCGAGCTTATTAAATTTTTCAGCTAAAAGATAGTAATAAACCAAACGTGATTTAAAGCGCTCTTCTTTTAATACCTCACCCACAGCTACAACGGCGGCATCTAAAGTAGCGTCAGATTCGGTTAAACCTAATTTCTTTTTTAGGAAGTTTTCGCGCACGGTGACTCTTTCAGACTCATCACTGGCAGCTACATACTGTGAATCATTGTTGGAAAGTACCAACGCATAATTTTTTGCTAAGCCGTCTAGAGCTGCTGCATTTACGTTTTTTGCATATTTAGTTACAAAATCTTTATGCGCTTGAATATCTGCCATCTCAAATCTCCTCAGTACATTGAAAAATATTAATTTTTTACCTCTTAAAAGAAGAGGTGTGTAGGTAAGCGTTTATTTGTTGAGCTGTATGCAACGTCAACAAAAGACATTTACTGTGCCGCCGATACCACTATAGGCGCATCCCTTGTATCTCGTCAATAGTGAATGCATAAACTAATATTAAGAGTGTTTCACGTGAAACAGTTAAAACTTCATATTAAATACAATCTGAATTGAGAAGTGCTTTATATGCGATAAATGAAAGTTTAATAAGTCGATGTTTCACGTGAAACGTAGATAAAAAGATGACGTAACTGTCTGTTTTGCTATAAAATTCCACCTTTGGTTGCGACTCTAGATTGTTAAAACGATGGATTTTCCTGATAAATTTGATGTAATTGTGGTGGGTGGAGGCCATGCTGGCACAGAAGCTGCGCTTGCATCAGCGCGCATGGGCCAGAAAACATTGCTACTCACTCATAATATCGAAACTTTGGGTCAAATGTCGTGCAATCCAAGCATTGGTGGGATCGGTAAAGGACATTTAGTCAAAGAAGTAGATGCATTAGGCGGAGCCATGGCGATGGCAACGGATGAAGGTGGTATTCAGTTTAGAATTTTAAACTCTAGCAAAGGTCCGGCGGTGCGCGCGACACGTGCCCAAGCTGACCGCATCTTGTATAAAGCGGCGATTCGTCGACGTTTGGAAAATCAACCTAATCTTTGGTTGTTTCAACAAGCGGTGGATGACATTATTTTAGAAGGTGACAAAGCGGTAGGTGTGGTCACGCAAATTGGGCTGCGCTTTGCTTCGAAATCTGTGGTGCTTACCGCGGGTACATTTTTGGGTGGCTTGGTCCATGTTGGTTTGCAGCACTATAGTGCTGGCCGTGCCGGAGACCCGCCTGCAATTTCTTTGGCTGCACGTCTAAGGGAGATTGGTTTGCCAGCAGGCCGTTTAAAAACCGGTACTCCACCACGCATTGATGGGCGCACTATCAATTACAGTGTGATGGCGGAGCAGCCAGGTGATAATCCAGTGCCGGTATTTTCCTTTTTGGGTGATGCTAGCCAACATCCTGCGCAGTTGCCTTGTTGGATTACCCATACCAATGAGCGTACACATGAGATTATTCGTAGTGGTTTGGATCGCTCGCCCATGTATACCGGTGTCATAGAAGGGGTTGGCCCTCGCTATTGCCCTAGTGTTGAAGATAAAATTCATCGCTTTGCGGATAAAGAGTCGCATCAAATTTTTCTCGAACCAGAAGGTTTGAATACGAATGAAATTTACCCTAACGGGATTTCAACTAGCTTACCATTTGATATTCAGTTGGGATTAGTGCGTTCGATTAAAGGCTTGGAGAACGCGCATATCCTCCGACCTGGGTATGCCATTGAATATGATTATTACGATCCTCGTGCCCTAAAAAGCACCTTGGAAACAAAATCAGTACGCGGTTTGTTTTTTGCAGGCCAAATTAATGGCACGACTGGTTATGAAGAGGCGGCCGCACAAGGCTTGCTCGCAGGTGCTAATGCAGCATTGTACGCGCAAGAAAAAGAAGGCTGGTGTCCAGCACGTGACGAGGCGTACTTGGGAGTATTGGTTGACGATTTGATTACCACGGGCGTCACCGAGCCATACCGTATGTTTACTAGCCGTGCAGAGTATCGCTTGCAGTTACGAGAAGACAATGCGGATATGCGATTAACAGAAATGGGCCGCAAACTAGGGTTGGTGGATGATGTGCGTTGGGAGGCGTTTAGTCGCAAACAAGGGGCGATTGGACGCGAGCAAACGCGTTTAAAGCGTACCTTTGTGCAAGCCAACGTTTCACGTGAAACACAAGAGGCGGTGTTAGGTAAATCGTTAGGGCATGAATACAGCTTGTTTGAGTTGTTGCGCAGGCCGGAGGTGACTTACGAAGGCTTGTTGCGCCTAGTGCCCTGCCCTGAGCAATTAACGGATGATGTGAAAGAACAGGTTGAGATTGCCGCTAAATACCAAGGGTATATCGATCGACAAAAAGAAGAAATCGCTAAGCAAAAGGGCAGTGAACATACCAAGCTGGGTGAAACAATTGACTATGCAGATGTGCATGGATTAAGCATAGAAGCGCGTCAAAAACTGTTAGCCCATCGACCTGAAACCATTGGGCAAGCTGGTCGCATCTCGGGGATAACGCCTGCGACCATTTCGTTATTGCTGGTGTATTTAAAGCGTAAGCATAAAAAACAGGCCAGTCAATCTAACATCGAAGCCGCATGAACCAAGCGGAGCAATTAGCCGATGGCATTCGCCAAATGGGTTTAGCTGTCACTGCAGATGCGCAACAGCAGTTGCTGCAATATTTAAGTTTGCTACAAAAATGGAATAAGGTGTACAACTTAACTGCTGTGCGTGATCCGCAGGAGATGGTGACTTTGCATTTGCTGGACAGCCTGAGTGTATTGCCATATATGCATGGGCCACGTGTGTTGGATGTAGGTAGTGGCGGTGGTTTGCCAGGGATTGTGTTGGCGATTTGTAATCCCCAATTACAAGTGACGACTATTGATACTGTGCAAAAAAAAGCCATCTTTATGCGGCAAGTCAAAGGTGAATTGGGTTTGGATAATTTGTCCGTAGTCCATGCGCGCGTTGAGGAATATCAACCTAAACTGCCATATGACCAAATCATCTCAAGAGCTTTTTCTGAAATTGCTTTGTTCTTGCGATTAACCAAACACCTAATCGCTGGTGGTGGAGAGTGGTTGGCGATGAAAGGTTTGGTGCCTACGCAAGAATTGGCTTCGCTTGGTGTGAAGCCCAAAGCAATCCAGCCTTTGTGTGTCGCAGGTTTGGATGCGGAGCGACATTTGGTGATATTCGATAACGTGGTATTGGAAAGTAAGGCATGAAAATTCTGGCAATTACCAATCAAAAAGGTGGCGTAGGTAAAACTACTACCTGCGTCAATCTGGCTGCCAGCTTGGCGCATCATGGTAAAAAAGTGTTGCTCGTGGATTTAGATCCACAAGGGAACGCTAGCACTGGCAGTGGTATTGATAAAGCGCACCTTACACACAGCATTTATCATGTATTGCTCAACGACAAAACCTTAAAAGATGTGATTGTCAAAAGTGAGCAAGGTGGCTTTGATGTAGCGCCATCCAACCGTGAGCTAGCGGGCGCAGAGGTAGAGTTAGTCAATGAGATGGCCCGTGAGACTAGGCTTAAACAAGCCATAGCAAAATTGGGCGATGCTTATGATTATGTGTTGCTGGACTGCCCCCCTGCCCTCAATCTAGTTACAGTGAATGCACTTACAGCGGCTAACTCAGTGATGATCCCGATGCAATGCGAATACTATGCATTGGAAGGCTTATCCGATTTGGTCAACACCATTAAAAAGGTGCGTGCGCATTTGAACCCTGTATTGGAAATTGAGGGTTTGTTACGCACCATGTTTGATAATCGCAATATGTTGGCGAGTCAGGTGTCGTCGCAATTGGTGAGTCACTTCGGTAAAAAAGTCTATCAAACCGTCATTCCGCGCAATATTCGCTTGGCTGAAGCGCCTAGCTACGGCATGCCAGTATTGGTATATGACAAGGCTTCAAAAGGTGCCATGGCATACTTGGAGTTAGCGAATGAAATTATCCATACAAAACAATAATTATTTTAAAAGGTCATCGTAATGGTAAAACCAAAAGGGTTGGGTCGGGGGTTAGATGCGCTATTGGCTGGGGACATGGGCACAGTAGGCGAAGCAGATGCGCTACGTATGTTGCGTATTAACCAACTGCAACCAGGCAAATATCAACCGCGTTCTTACATGGATGATGCGGCACTGCAAACGCTAGCGGACAGCATTCAATCACAAGGCATCATGCAGCCTATTTTGGTGCGTGAAATAGCCGAAGAGCGTTTCGAGATTATTGCGGGTGAACGTCGTTGGCGTGCCTCGCAAATAGCGGGCTTAGAAGAAGTGCCAGTCTTGGTGCGCGTGATCGCGGATGAAGCTGCCTTAGCGATGGCTTTGATTGAGAATATTCAACGTGAAAATTTAAACCCGTTGGAAGAAGCGATTGGCATTAAGCGTTTAATTGATGAGTTTTCGATGACGCATGAGGTAGCAGCGCAAGCGGTTGGACGATCACGCGTAGCAGTTTCAAATTTATTGCGACTACTCACGTTAAGTCAGCCCGTGCAAGACATGCTTATGCACAATAAATTGGACATGGGCCATGCCCGCGCATTGGTTGGGCTGGCACCGGCACAACAAGTGATGTTAGCCAACAAAATTGTGCAAGAGGATTTGTCGGTGAGAGAAGTGGAGCGTGTGGCAAAACTGCCAGCCCAATCTGCAACCAAGCAAAAGGCGAATGTGCATGATGATGTAGCCATTTTGGAAGAGCGTTTAAGTGAAGTCATTGGCGCCAGTGTTTCGATCACCACAAAATCTAACGGCGCAGGCACACTTAAAATTCAGTACAGTCACCTAGACCAGCTGGACGATCTCATAGCAAAACTCTCTCGAAAATAAGATGAATGAAATACAAAAGCTTGAAATGCATGCTAAGTATTTATTTTTACTCGTACATTTAGTCATTTAACGTACATTAAGTGCTTGACTAAAAGGCTGTAATAATTCAAAATCGCGGCTCCTTGGCTTAAGCCCATTTCAAATGTTATTGAAATGAAAAAAGTATGAACACCACGAACAACGGCTTAGCTACAAATAATATGATTAGCAATATGATGCGTTGGCAGATGACGGCAACTGCGGTTGCAGCTGTTCTGGCATTGCTTTTAAGTGGATTGCATGCATTCTTTTCGGTATGCGCAGGCGGCTTTTCAGTGATAGTAGGCGCTTACATTGCATCAATGATTTTGAAGCGAAATGAAGGTAACGTAGATCCTTCGTCAGTGCTAATCAATCTGCTCAAGGCAGAAGCAGTCAAAATAGTAGTGATTGCACTATTACTATTTGTAGTATTTAAGATGTACGCGCAGTTGGTACCTTTTGCTTTAATTGCAGGCTTAGCTGCTGCAGCGATTTTTTCAGGCGCAGCGCTAGCAAAAACAGATAAGTCCATTTGATTTATCGCAGTAAATATCATTTAACGATTATTTAAGAAAATTATGACGACAGAACACGCACAACAAGCTGAACATGCGCTAACGCCATCTAATTACATTGCCCATCACCTAACTTTCAATGCTCACCCCTTAGGTGATGGAGGTTTTTGGACTTTACATGTGGATACTTTAGTCACCTCTGTGGTGTTGGGTTTGTTGGTGATGGGTTTGGTTTGGTGGGTGGCACGTGGTGCTACCGCTGGCGTGCCAACAAAGCGTCAAGCGTTTGTAGAGTTGGTATTTGGATTTGTGGATGATCAAGTAAAAAATATATTCCACGGCGACCGTCATAGCTTTATTGCTCCAACAGCGCTGACGGTTTTTTTATGGGTGTTTGCAATGAACGCCATGGACTTCCTGCCTGTTGATATTTTTGCAAAATTCATGCATAGCTTAGGATTTGACACCTGGCGCGCAGTACCTACTTCCGACATCAATACCACATTTGCGTTGGCGTTAGCTGTGTGGTTCCTAATGATTTTCTTCTCCATCAAAGCCAAAGGCTTGGGTGGTTGGATCCACGAATTATTCTGCTCTCCATTTGGTAGCAAAATATGGGTGTGGCCAGCAAACTTCTTATTCAACATGATTGAATATGTGTCTAAACCACTCTCTCATTCTTTACGTCTATTTGGAAATATGTATGCTGGCGAAGTGATTTTCTTGCTGTTAGGTTTATGGGCAGCCACTGGTTTAACAGGAACGGTCGCGGCAGCGGTGTTGGGTGCTGGCTGGTCTATCTTCCACATTTTAATCGTGGCATTACAAGCATTTATTTTCATGATGTTGACTGTGGTTTACTTAGCCATGGCGCATGAGTCTCACTAGTTTTTGTAGTTAGTTTTAATAGTAGTTGTTTTTAATTTTTATATATAAGGGTATTACAAATGGAAAACTTACAACTTTTAGCAATGATTCAAGCTTACACAGGCGTTGGCATTGGTTTAATTATTGGTTTAGGTGCTTTGGGCGCTTGCGTGGGTATCGGTATCATGTGTGCTAGTTTCTTAGAAGGTGCTGCACGTCAACCAGAAATGATCCCAGCATTGCAAGGTAAAGTATTCTTACTATTAGGTTTGATCGATGCGTCTTTCATTATTGGTGTTGGTTTGGCCATGATGTTTGCGTTTGCAAACCCACTGTTAAGCGTAGTGCAACAATAGTTAAGTAATGAATCATGTGGTTTAAGCTTGGCTTAAGCCATTTGAATGACGCATGCTTTATTGATATTTAATTTGGATCAAAAATGAACATTAACTTTACACTAGTCGCACAAGCAATCGCATTTGCTGTGTTGATTTGGTTCACAGTGAAATTCGTATGGCCTCCGCTGTTAAAAGCGATTGAAACACGCCAAAAAGAAATTGCTGATGGTTTAGCAGCAGCACAAGAAGGCAGAAGTGCTTTAGAAGTCGCTGCAAAAAAATCAGAAGCAACACTGAATGAAGCCAAACAAAAAGCAACCGAGATTATTGGCCAAGCTGAAAAACGTGCAACACAAATTGTTGAAGAAGCAAAAACCAACGCTAAGGTTGAAGGTGACCGAATTATCGCTGGTGCAAAAGCTGAAATCGATCAAGAAGTGAATCGTGCAAAAGAAGGCTTACGTGCACAAGTTTCAAGTCTTGCCGTTGCTGGTGCTGAAAAAATCTTACGTAAAGAAATTGATGCCAAAGCGCACAGCGATATGCTTTCTAAACTTGCAGCAGAGCTATAAGGAACCGACATGGCTGAAATATCAACCATCGCAAGGCCTTATGCAGTAGCTGCATACAAATTGGCGAAAGAACAAAAAGCACTCGCACAATGGTCTGAAATGCTCACTTTTGCTACTGCGGTTGTTAATGATGCGCACATGCAAGCATATGTTCAAGATCCTAAAGTTGTGAGTGCTGATTTAGAAGCTGCCTTTTTAAAGGTATGTGGTGAACAGTTAAATACACATGGTCAAAACCTGATTAAGGTGTTGGTGGAATATGGTCGTTTGTCAGTGCTTCCAGCCATTGCAGAAGCGTTTGAAGCTTTAAAGGCGCAAGAAGAAGGTACGCTAGATGCACAAATTATTGCAGCTGCTAAACCGAGTGCTGCAGAGACTAAAGACTTAGTGAAGCGTTTAGAAGCCAAGTTTGGTAAGAAAATTGAAGCCACTGTATCTGTTGACCCTGACATGATAGGCGGATTCAAAATTATCGTTGGTGATACCGTCATAGATGCGTCCGTTAAAGGACAGTTACAAAATTTAGCCTACTCGCTTACCGCGTAAGGCACATGATTTTAAGCAAATTTTAGGCAAAGAGAAAATTAGGAGCCACAATGCAGTTATCTACATCAGAAATCAGTGAACTGATTAAAAGCAGATTAGAAAATTTTTCTACCACAGCTGAAGCACGTACACAGGGCACAGTGATTTCAGTGACTGACGGTATTGTTCGTATTCACGGTTTATCTAACGTGATGGCGGGTGAAATGATTGAATTCCCAGGCAACACGTTTGGTTTGGCGCTTAACTTAGAGCGTGATTCTGTGGGTGCTGTGGTGTTGGGCGACTACGAACATATTACAGAAGGCGATGTATGTAAATGTACAGGTCGCATTTTGGAAGTGCCAGTGGGTCCAGAATTGATTGGTCGTGTTGTGAATGCATTAGGACAGCCAATTGATGGTAAAGGTCCAGTCAATGCAAAAATGACGGACAAAATTGAAAAAGTGGCGCCAGGCGTGATTGCACGTAAATCTGTGTCACAACCAGTGCAAACCGGTTTGAAATCAGTAGATTCTATGGTGCCAGTAGGCCGTGGCCAACGTGAGTTGATCATTGGTGACCGTCAAACAGGTAAAACAGCAGTGGCTGTCGATGCCATCATCAACCAAAAAGGTCAAAACATGACCTGTATCTATGTTGCGATTGGCCAAAAGGCTTCTACAGTCGCTAACGTGGTACGTAAGTTGGAAGAAAACGGCGCGATGGCTTACACCATTGTGGTAGCTGCCACCGCTTCTGACTCAGCGGCATTACAATTCTTGGCACCATACGCAGGTTGTACCATGGGAGAATATTTCCGTGACCGCGGTGAAGACGCATTGATTGTGTATGATGATTTGACCAAACAAGCGATTGCTTATCGTCAAATTTCATTGCTATTACGTCGTCCACCAGGCCGTGAAGCTTATCCAGGTGACGTGTTCTACATCCACTCACGTTTATTAGAGCGTGCAGCTCGCGTTAACGAAGAGTATGTAGAGAAATTCACAAACGGCGCTGTAAAAGGCAAAACGGGTTCATTGACTGCATTGCCAGTGATTGAAACAGCAGCTGGTGACGTGTCAGCATTCGTGCCAACCAACGTGATTTCAATTACCGATGGTCAAATCTTCTTAGAAACTGACTTATTCAACGCTGGTATTCGTCCTGCGATTAACGCAGGTATTTCAGTATCTCGCGTGGGTGGTGCTGCTCAAACTAAAGTCATCAAAAAATTGGGCGGCGGTGTACGTCTAGCTTTAGCGCAGTACCGTGAATTGGCTGCGTTTGCGCAATTTGCTTCTGATTTGGATGAGGCAACACGTAAACAATTAGACCGCGGTCGTATGTTTACTGAGTTGATGAAACAAGCGCAATACGCACCATTAAGCGTATCGAAAATGGCGATTACATTGTTAGCCGCAAACAAAGGCTACTTTGATGATGTGCCAACCAATAAAGTATTGGCATTTGAAAATGCATTACACGGCTTTATGGGTTCTAAATACGCGAAATTAATGGATGGTATTGAAACTAGCAAAGACTTGAGTGGCGATAACGAAAAAGCTGTTGAAGCGGCAATTCAAGACTTTAAAGCAACTAACGCATATTAATCTCTAAACTATTTAGGATAATAAAATGGCTGGTAGTAAAGAGATTAGAACCAAGATTAAGTCGGTAGAAAATACCCGCAAGATCACCAAAGCAATGGAGATGGTAGCTGCTTCTAAAATGCGTAAGGCGCAAGATAGAATGCGTGCATCTCGTCCTTATGCTGAGAAAATTCGTAACGTTGCAGCGCATTTGTCATTTGCAAACCCTGAGTACAAGCACCCTTATTTAATCAAGCGTGATGTTGTCAAAAATGTCGGTTTGATTGTAGTCAGTTCGGACAAAGGCTTATGTGGTGGTTTAAATACCAATATGTTGCGTTTGTCAGTCAATCAAATGAAAAGCTGGGAAGCCGATGGCAAATCGATTGCTGTGAGCGCGATTGGTAATAAAGGCTTTAGCTTTATGAACCGCGTTGGTGCTAATGTAAAATCGCACATTACCGGTTTGGGCGATGTACCTCATCTCGAAACATTGATTGGCACAATCAAAGTGATGCTAGATGCGTATGAATCTGGTGAAATTGACCAACTGTTTATTTCTTACACGAAATTTATCAATACCATGAAGCAAGAGCCAGTCATGGAGCAATTGTTACCTTTGAGTGGTGAAAAGTTAGGCAGCCCGACTGGTCATTGGGATTACATTTACGAGCCAGAAGCGAAGCCAGTCGTTGATCAATTAATGATGCGTTATGTTGAATCATTGGTGTATAACGCTGTGGCAGAGAACATGGCCTCTGAGCAATCATCACGTATGGTGGCAATGAAATCAGCATCTGATAATGCGAAACAAGTGATTGGTGATTTGAAACTGGTTTATAACAAAGCACGTCAAGCTGCGATTACCAAGGAAATTTCTGAGATCGTGGGCGGCGCAGCTGCAGTCGCTTAAGTGTTGAACGAATATAGAATTTAATTACATCTGACTAAAAGAAGTTAGGAAAAGAAAATGGCAAAAGCAAATCAAGTGAAAGAATCCCAATTAAAAATTGGTAAAGTTGTTCAATGTATTGGTGCGGTGGTGGACGTTGAGTTTCCACGCGATCAAATGCCAAACGTATTTGAAGCATTAATTATTGATGATGCCTCTAGCCAAGCCGAAGCTGGTTTAACGCTAGAAGTGCAACAACAATTAGGTGACGGCATTGTGCGTACCATTGCAATGGGCTCATCTGATGGCCTTGCACGTGGCACAGCATTTAAATCAACTGGTACACAAATTACAGTGCCAGTGGGTGTGGGCACCTTAGGCCGTATTATGGATGTGTTGGGACGCCCAATTGACGAGGCTGGCCCGATTGATTCTGATGAACGCCGTGCAATTCACCAAAAGGCCCCTACTTTTGAAGAATTATCTCCATCAGTTGATTTGTTAGAAACAGGTATCAAAGTGATTGACTTGGTTTGCCCGTTCGCTAAAGGCGGTAAAGTAGGTCTGTTCGGTGGTGCTGGTGTAGGTAAAACAGTGAACATGCTTGAGTTGATTAACAACATTGCAAAACAACACTCAGGTTTATCCGTGTTTGCAGGTGTAGGTGAGCGTACGCGTGAAGGTAATGACTTCTACCATGAAATGGCAGAAGCTGGCGTGATTAAGCTTGATGATATGAAAGAATCAAAAGTAGCGATGGTGTTTGGTCAAATGAATGAGCCTCCAGGCAACCGTTTACGCGTGGCTTTGTCAGGTTTGACGATGGCAGAAAAATTCCGTGATGAAGGCCGCGATGTGTTGTTCTTCGTGGATAACATCTACCGTTACACATTGGCTGGTACAGAGGTTTCTGCATTGCTAGGCCGTATGCCTTCAGCTGTGGGTTACCAACCTACCCTAGCGGATGAAATGGGCCGTTTGCAAGAGCGTATTACTTCAACTAAAACAGGTTCTATTACTTCTATCCAAGCGGTTTATGTTCCTGCGGATGACTTGACTGACCCATCACCAGCAACGACTTTCCAACATTTGGATTCAACCGTTGTGTTGTCACGTGACATTGCATCTCTTGGTATTTACCCAGCGGTAGATCCGTTAGATTCAACATCACGTCAGTTAGACCCATTAGTGGTAGGTGAAGAGCACTATAATGTAGCGCGTTCTGTACAACAAACATTGCAACGTTATAAAGAGTTACGTGACATTATCGCGATTTTGGGTATGGACGAGTTATCACCTGAAGATAAATTAGCTGTTGGCCGTGCACGTAAAATCCAACGTTTCTTGTCACAACCTTTCCACGTTGCTGAAGTATTTACTGGCGCGCCAGGTAAATACGTACCACTAAAGGAAACCATCAAAGGCTTTAAAGCGATTGTTGCTGGCGAATACGATCACTTGCCTGAACAGGCGTTTTATATGGTGGGCGGTATTGAAGAGGCTGTTGAAAAGGCCAAGACTCTTAATTAAGCATTGCTTGGTTAACTAGCTAAACGCTTTAAGGAAAAATAATGGCAAATACAGTTCATATTGATGTGGTCAGTGCAGAAGCAAGCATCTTCTCAGGTGAAGCTGAGTTTGTGGTTGCGCCTGCTGGTGCTGGTGAAGTAGGTATTTACCCTAATCATGCGCCTATGATTACTACAATCAAACCAGGTGCTTTGCGTATCAAACAACCAAGTGAAGCTGAAGAAACATTGATTTTCATCTCGGGTGGTATGTTAGAAGTGCAACCCGGCATGATCACCGTGTTAGCAGATACTGCAATTCGTGGTAATGATTTAGATGAAGCCAAAGCGTTAGCAGCCAAAGCCGCGGCAGAAGAGGCGATGCTTAATCGTACTTCT
The DNA here is from genome assembly GCA_002281475.1 of Methylophilales bacterium 28-44-11. Taxonomy (GTDB): domain Bacteria; phylum Pseudomonadota; class Gammaproteobacteria; order Burkholderiales; family Methylophilaceae; genus Methylophilus. The sequence goes on along the minus strand of NCGC01000024.1, from coordinate 7,756 downwards.
GAAATAGATTATGCAAGAGCACAAGCAGAATTGGCTGAAGCTGTGGCGCAAATTCAAGCGATTCAAAAATTGCGTAAGACAACTCATTAAGCAAAATATATGTGCATATAAAAGGCAGCCCTAGGCTGCCTTTTTTGTTTATACTTTCACAATATACATACGCGTGATATGTAATCACCCAATCAAACTATTATTAAAAAAATGGCAACACTCAATATCGTTATATTAGCTGCGGGTAAAGGCACTCGCATGCACTCAGATACTCCGAAAGTCTTACATCATATAGGCCATCAGACAATCTTGGCACATGTGCTGGCATGTGCAAAACAGTTGCAACCAGAAAAAATCATAGTAGTGTATGGCTTTGGTGGGGAACAAGTAAAAGCGGCCATTCATGACGATAGCATCACGTGGATACTTCAGGCTGAACAAAAGGGCACAGGGCATGCAGTACAACAAGCGGCCCAGTTATTAAATGAAGATGGCCAAACCCTTATTTTATTGGGTGATGTGCCACTGGTAGATGTATACGCCTGTCAGCAGTTATTGAAACAATCAGCAACAGGCCTGGCTTTGTTGAGCTTTAATAAGTCAGACCCCACTGGTTACGGACGTATTGTGAGAAACCACCAACATCAAGTGGAGGCGATAGTCGAACATAAAGATGCAACGGAATTACAAAAAGCCATTCATGAAGTGAATACGGGCATTATGGCCATGCCGAATCGACACTTAAACAAGTGGTTAAAACAATTGCAAAACAATAATGCGCAAGGCGAATTTTATTTGACTGATATTGTTGGTTTTGCAGTGGAAGACAACGTTGCTGTTACGGCAGAAGTAACAGAGGATGAATGGTCTGTGACGGGTATCAATTCGAAAACTGACCTGCTGCAAATCGAACGTGTGTATCAAACCAGATTGGCACAAAAGCTGTTACATCAAGGGGTCACTTTAAAAGATGCACAACGCATAGATATTCGTGGAAGTTTAACATGTGGGCGTGATGTTGAGATTGATGTGAACTGTCTTTTTGAGGGCAATGTAGTGTTGGGTGATCGTGTAAAGATTGGCGCTAACTGTGTAATAAAAAACGCTACGATACAGACTGGTGCACATATTGCGCCTTTTACCCATATTGATGATGCCACTGTAGGTGAGCAAAGCCGTATTGGCCCCTATGCGCGTCTACGCCCTGGTACGCTACTGGCAGCGGACACACATGTGGGTAACTTTGTTGAATTGAAAAATGCACAAGTAGGCATAGGAAGCAAAATTAACCATTTGAGCTATGTAGGTGATAGTACGGTGGGTAAAAATGTAAATATCGGTGCAGGCACCATTACCTGTAACTATGACGGCGCCAACAAGTTTAGAACCATCATAGAAGATGATGTCTTTATAGGATCTGACTCACAATTGATTGCGCCAGTGACCATTGGAAAAGGTGCAACCATAGCGGCAGGCTCAACCATTACAAAAAATGCACCTGCAGATGAATTAACCTTATGCCGAGCTAAAGAACAGATCACCATCACCGGTTGGAAACGACCGCAAAAAATCAAGAAATAACGCAGTAGCCTAAGAAAGAATACATTTATGTGTGGAATTGTTGGGGCAATCGCCAAAAGAAATATTGTGCCAGTGCTGATAGAAGGCTTAAGCCGACTTGAATATCGTGGCTATGATTCAGCAGGTGTTGCAATATTAGATACAAAGATAAAGCGGGTACGTGCAGTGGGTCGCGTCGCAGAGTTGCAACGTAAAGCGACGGCAGAAAATCTCAGCGGAATGTTAGGCATAGGACATACACGCTGGGCGACACACGGTGGCGTGACAGAAAGTAATGCGCACCCACATGTATCGCCCTCCCAGGCATCTCCAGAAATTGCAGTTGTACATAATGGCATTATTGAAAATTATGATGAGCAGAGGGAAAAGTTAAAAGCAATTGGATACGTATTTACATCACAAACCGATACAGAAGTGATTGCTCACTTAGTTCACTATCATTGCAAAATGGGTTTTGATTTGCTTACTTCAGTCAAGCGCGCAGTCAGTGAACTCACTGGCGCCTTTGCTATAAGCGTGATTGCCGTTGATCGTCCTGATCTTATGGTATGCGCACGTTTGGGTTGTCCGTTATTGATTGGTTTGGGCAACTCGGAAAACTTTATTGCATCCGATGTTTCCGCAGTGTTATCCGTGACACGCAAAGTCATCTATTTAGAAGATGGGGATGTTGCTGCGTTGACGACTGAAAATGTCACCATTTATGGAAAAAATGATGAAGTGGTAGAGAGAAAAGTCCACATGAGCGATGTGTCGCTAGCATCGTTAGAATTAGGCCCTTACAGCCACTTTATGCAAAAAGAAATTCACGAACAACCACGCGCCTTGACTGACACCATTGAAGCGTTGATTGATGACGGCGCGTTTAGATTAGAGTTGTTTGGCGAACATGCTGAAGAAGTGTTTAAGCAGGTCGATAGTGTACTTATACTAGCTGCAGGCACCAGTTATTACGCGGGACTCACCGCAAAATATTGGCTTGAGAGTATCGCTAAGATTCCATGTAATGTAGAAATTGCCAGTGAGTACCGCTATCGCGTATCAGTACCAAACCCAAATCAACTAATCGTGACAATTTCACAATCAGGTGAAACACTGGACACGATGGAAGCATTAAAGCATGCAAAAACATTGGGACAAGCACTCAGTTTAGCCATTTGCAATGTGCAAGAAAGTGCAATACCACGTGCGTCTAAACTCATTTTCTATACACGTGCTGGCGCAGAAATTGGTGTAGCTTCCACCAAAGCGTTCACTACACAGTTGGTGGCGTTATTTGTGTTGGCAGTCACCTTGGCTAAACAAAAAGGGTTGTTGAGTCCAGAGCAAGAGCAAGCCCATTTGGGCGCATTACGTCAGCTAGCTGGAAGCGTGCAGTTTGCACTCAACCTAGAACCACAAATCAGAGAATGGGCAAAACGTTTTGGTGATAAAGAACACGCGCTTTTTTTAGGACGCGGTATTCATTACCCAATTGCCATGGAAGGCGCGCTTAAACTTAAAGAGATTTCGTATATTCATGCTGAGGCTTACCCTGCAGGTGAGTTAAAACATGGTCCTTTGGCCTTAGTCGATAACAATATGCCAGTAGTCGTCATTGCGCCCAATGACAGCTTGTTGGAAAAAGTGAAGTCGAATATGCAGGAAGTGAAAGCACGTGGAGGTGAGCTATTTGTATTTGCCGATGCTGATAGCCATTTTAAAGAATCTGAGGGTGTGCATGTGATCCGCACGCCACGTCATGTGGGCGTGCTCTCCCCTATTTTACACACCATACCAGTACAACTTTTGGCGTATCACGTTGCATTGCTAAAAGGTACCGATGTAGATAAGCCGAGGAATTTAGCCAAAAGTGTGACAGTAGAGTAATTTAGAACCACCACCAGGCAAGCCATACACAACTCATTTGAATGACTAAACCAAGAATGACTTGGCTAGCAAATAAGCGGTTGCCACTGACTATCGCCATGATCGCTTTAGAGCAGGTGTTGGCTGTTAAAGCTGCCAAGATGGGGATGACCGTTTGTGCAGGATTAAGTGATTGACTGACAGTCAATGTAGCCACAGAAATGGCTGCAGCATGTGCATCGGCAAGCCCCGCCACCGCTGAGGCAAGCACCAGCCCTGTCTGTCCAAGCCAAGTGTTTAATCCAGCAGATACCACGAGTACAAGCGCAATGATGCCGGCGAATTTAAACGCACTTGTCACACTAAACGGTTCAGAAGTGATTTGCGCATGTGGCGTGTGCTGCTGATACGATTGCACGGTCACTACGCCACCATAGATGGCAATAGAAATCCCGCCGAATATCAACGGCCATGCTAACGCTTGTAAAATGGGTGGATTAATCGCAATGAGTAATAGCACCAATTGAAAAATGGTTGCTAAGCTAGATAAAACTGCACCTGCCACCGCAGCACTGGTTAGCTCATTTGAAGCTTTTGCGCGCGCGCCCATACTACCAATGGTGGCAATGCTTGAAATAAACCCTGAAATAAGCCCCACTAATGGAAGACCCACTTTACTGCCCAGTATGCGAAGTGCGATATGGCCAAGTGCGCTAATAGACATCACCAATATAACAATCAACCATAAATGCCGTAAGTTAATAGCTGCAAATGGTCCAATAAATTGGTCTGGCACAATGGGTAAAATAATCAGAGTAGCCGCGGCAAGTATCAGTAAATCATTGAGCTCACCTTTGGTGACGACATGTTTAACAAAGCCATGCATGGGCTCTTTTGCTGCGAGTAATATGGCCAATACCACACCCAAAGCTGCTGCAAGTGCGATATGAGTGATAGCGAGACTACCTAAAATCACCGTTAAGATAAGCGCAATTTCTGTGGTAAGACCTGGGTCTTGGCTGCGCCTTGCGTAGTAAGAAGTGGCGGTGAATACCATGACACACACGACGGTAATCATAAGTAACCATATATGTATCAAACTACTGATGCTGCCCAACAATGATGTTAATGCAAATGTACGAATACCTGCAGGTGATCGCTCAGGGCCAGAGCCCTTATTGCGCTCTCGTTCAGCCCCAATCAGCAAACCAATGCCCAACGCTACGACAATATTTAACCATAGTGGATGTAAATTAAGCATATCTCAATCAGATCCCCTTGCGTGCTAGCATGTTACGACATTAAGATGACTGGGGTGATATCAAAACTTCCGGTGTCATGCCCTACTAATATTTGCGCATCTTGGATAGTGCAGTTGATGTTCATGCTACGTGTGCAAGCTTGGGTTAACGCTTCTGTATCAGGCAAATTAACCACGGTAAGGTGATTAAGTTTTAGCAGTGCTTTGCTATTTTGCGTCCACCACATATCCGCCACTCTTCCTCCGTATAAAACGACAGCTACTGCTTTAGCACGCCCACAAGCCTTACGAATTTCTCGCTCTTCAGGTAAACCAACATTCACCCACAGCTCGATTGCCCCTGTCAGATCCTTTTGCCAAAGGTCGGGTTCGTCGTCCTCACTTAAGCCTTTGCCAAACGCCAGCGATTCATTGGCAAACAGTGCAAACGCAATTAAGCGCACCATCATGCGCTCCTCTGTTTCTGATGGATGCTTAGCCAGTGTGAGGCTATGTTGCGCATAATAGTGACGGTCCATATCCGCAATTTGTAATTCCGCTTTATAAATGGTGGACTTTAACGCCATACAATTTCTACTTATTATTAAAAAAACCCATGATACAGGCAAATTAGTCAGCTCGCAGTACAAGCGCACGATCAAAGTTCTGGGGTGCTCAATGCCATGCACTTGATCCGTTAAATAACGCCCATGACAATAGGTAAACCAAGAATAAAGCCAGCAAAACCGCTCTATTTATGCAAGTGAATTTGTTAGTGCAAAGGTAATATTGAGCATACGTCAAAGTCTTTAAACCTGTGGTGATAAATTAGGTGAAATAACATGGAACAACAAACATTTATTGGGCGCCAGCCAGTCATGGATGCCAAACAGCAAATCATTGGCTATGAATTCTTTTTTCGGCATAGTGGGGATGCCCAAAGCGCTGTCTTTGTGGATGATATAAAAAATAGCGCAAGCGTGTTGCTTACCACCATTGACCAAATGCACGATGAATGGAAACTGGGTGACAAACTTGCGTTTATCAACGTAAATGCAGAAATGTTGGCAAGTGAGCTGATTGAACTCATGCCGCCAGAAAAAACTGTGTTAGAAGTGTTGCGCTATGTGGTGGTCGATGATGCAGTGATTGCACGTTGCAAACAATTAAAAGAATTAAAGTACAAAATATCGCTTGATAATCCACACCTCAGTAATGCCCCTGATGGACTAGCAACCCTCGCAGATTTTATTAAAATAGATTTCCAAAGTGTGGATGAGGCAAGTGCGCTTAAGCTATTTATCCACTACAACGCACCTTCAGTTAAGTTAGTGGCTGAAAAGCTGGAAACTTACGAACAGTTTAAATCTAGCCAAGAAATCGGCTTTAAATGCTATCAAGGTTATTACTTTTCTAGGCCAGAAACCATTACGGCCAAAGTGATTAATCCCTCGTTTGATAGTGTCTTGCATATTCTTAACTTGGTAAGCCAAGATGCAGATAACGATGTGATTGAAGCAGGCTTTAAACGTGATGTGACGTTGTCGTTTAAGTTACTTCGCTACATCAATTCAGTTGGATTCGGTTTGTCGTGCGAAGTGCAATCGTTAAATCATGCCTTCTCTATTTTGGGTAGAAACCAACTATACCGTTGGTTAACACTCTTAATGGTCACTGCGGGTAATAACTCAACTTCACCCGTATTGATGAAAACATCTATTACGCGTGGGCGACTAACTGAGTTGTTAGGTGAAGGGTACTTTGAAAAGCGTGACCGCGATAACTTATTTATTGTGGGCGTGTTTTCATTGCTAGACGCCATTTTAAAAATGCCCATGGATGATGTGTTAGAAAAATTACAGTTGCCTGAGGCCATTAACGATGCGTTGCATAAACGTGAAGGTATTTACGGCCCATTTTTAAAATTGACTGAAGCCTGTGAAGTCGCGAATAGCTCAGAAATTCTTGCATTGGCAGAGTCATTACAACTGGATGCATCCAAAGTAAATCAAAGCCATATTGCAGCTTTGGCATGGACTGAATCTTTGGGAATTTAGAGTTTCATTTTGCATGTAATTCTCTCTTGAAAAATAAAAAAGCGACATTATTTAACAATTAGCAAATGCTTGATTTTAAGGTTTGCTTATTTGTTAAATCGCTTATTTTTTGAAAGGATATAACATGCGTACTTATGATTTAAGCCCTTTATATAGAACAGCCATTGGTTTTGACCGTTTAGCCCGTTTGTTAAACGATGTGCAACGGAATGAAACAGAGACTGCATACCCTCCTTACAATATCGAATTAATATCTGATAACGAGTACCGTATCGTGATGGCAGTGGCTGGCTTTGAAATGTCCGAATTAGAGATCGAGACAGAGCATCAAGCACTTAAAGTAGTGGGCAAACAAAAGAAACAAGAAGAGAAAACTACTTTCTTACACCGCGGTATTGCTGCACGTGATTTTGAACACAAATTCCAATTGGCCGATCACGTCAAAGTAACCCATGCCAAACTAATGAATGGCTTATTGCATATTGATTTGGTACGTGAAGTGCCTGAGGCATTGAAGCCAAGAAAAGTGGAAATTGAAGTCTCAAACGCAGATCGCGCGCTGTTAGAGCAAAAAGCAGCGTAATCTGCATCTTAACAAAAGGGGCTATCAGCCCCTTTTGTTATGTTTAACCTCATATGCAAAAGTCAAAAAATATTGCCTTGATTAAATCAAGCGTACATATCGCGAAAGATGTTTTACACTAGCGCCTATGTTGAAATCACTGCATCAATTTCATTTATGTTTCAGGCATACCATACGCTCTTTCATTCGATTTTTAGTCTATTTCATCGCTTTTTTCTTGGTGACATTAGCGTATTGGGTGGGTGAAAATTTTGGTGCACCCCCACTAGAGCAAGTGCTGTATCACTTACAGTTTGGGTTGAATGGGTTGGTCGATACCGATGCCGCACTCATACAAAGTTTTATTCAAACCTGCTTAGTTTGGCCAGTAAGTTTAGCGATGTTGATTGTCATCATAGATACTGCGATGGCACTGTTTCTCAGCCAAAATCATCAACACTATTTTCTAGCCAAAAT
>NCGC01000023.1 GCA_002281475.1 Methylophilales bacterium 28-44-11 | reverse complement strand
AGTAGCTGACTTAATTGCGATTTCGTGCGTTCAAACTCTTGTTCAAAATCTAGATTTTTTCGATTTGAAGACATGGTCAGTAGCACTTCATTATCTGCTTTAATGAGCAGCCAAATACGACGTTCACGAATATAAAACATTGCAAAAATGCCCATCACTAACAAAGCAGACCCTAGATATACCCATTTTTGCCCAGGCGACTTGGTCAGTTGCAAACCACTTGCTTCTCTATGCTCAAAATCATCTAACTGAAAATAATACGGTGTCCCATAGTAAAACAAATCATTCATTGCATTTAAAGAGTCCTGTAAGAATGAAAGTGTTTGTGGAGTTAACGTTAACTCAGGCTTGCCTTGTGCAGTTAACACTATGTTATAACCCTCTAAAGCGCTGGCGTTGAGCAATTTAAAATAAGTGTCTGCAGCTTTTTGACGCTCAGCTTCAGGCACCGCTTTTTCGATGACTTGAGATAATTGTGTGAATCCACCCTCTGCGAAGGTAGCCAAGAGGCGGACCACACTTTCTTCAAATTGCCCTTTTAACTTAGCATCAGTGGTGTTTGAGTTTTGGCTCATTCGCTTGGCAATTTCACGTTGCTTTTCTGGATTGCGCAATGCATGGCGCAAACGCATAAAGCCTTCGATACTGATATCGTCATCTGCAGGCACTCGCAAATAGCGGAAGTCTTCTTGCACGGTCTCACGCATGCCCGACACAAAGTACGTTTTCCCATCTAATTGCAGTGGTTGCATATACGACACATACTCACGCGCTTGACCTGAGGCATCACGCAATTTATAGGTGGTGTTTGGGCCTACATTGCGCGGTTTGCCCTTACCATCCGCTGTTAAATTCATGATGTTGAATTTTCGGAACTCGTTGAATTCAACAGACAGTGGTTGATCTGGCGGACCTAATGTACCTTTTTTGGCCACGACTCCATCAATCTCACCATTGAGCATGTCTTTAGAAGCCAGGTCCCATACTTTGAATTTTAATTTTGATCCACCATCCTGAAAATCGGATTGGTAGATGGCAATCCCTTTATAAATCAGGGGATGATTCACGCTAATCGTTTTTTCTATTGGTTTTTCCAAATCCGGGTCCGTAATAACAATATCGCTTTCGAACGATTTCGGTTGGCCAGTCGCATAGTGTTCAATCCGAAAATCTTTTAATGCAACCCTGAAAGGTAGCTCTTGCACCAAATATCCATCTCGCACACGCACGAAGGCCACATCATCACTCACACCTTCGGGTAAGGTCATGTTAGCCCGAAAAGAACCATTGTCTGCACGCAAACGACTGACCTCTGGCACTTGGCTTTCAGGAATATCCAATACTTCAATCTTCTTACTTCCCAACATTTCTTGCACTTTGAGTGGCAAATTGCCATCCAAAATGCCGCCAAAACAAATGATGACGATAGCTGCATGGGTAAAGATGTAGCCCAAGCGCTGATGTGTGCCAGCCTTAGCGGCAACTAACATGTCTCCATTCACTTGTGGCTTTAACTTAAACTTATATCCTTGCCCACTCAAATACTCAGTGAGATTAAGCTGTGTTTTCTCTGTTGGAGTTGCAGGGGCATAACTGGCTTGATGAGTAAAATCACGCAGTGATTTTTCGGTGGCCTGCTCCTTAAAGGTTTTCCATTCTTTAAGCATGAGCGGGGTGTTGCGGTAAATGCAAAGACTGGTAGAAATTACCAAAAACAACAGTATTAACAAAAACCATATGGCGTGATACACATCGTACAATCCGATTTTCTCAAAGGCTTCAAACCAAAACTGACCAAATTTAATGATGTAGTTTTCGTAAGGCTCATTTTGCTTGAGCACTGTACCGATGATAGAAGCAATGCCCAATACACTGAGCATGCTAACAGCGAAACGCATTGAACTAAGCAGTTCGTAAAAACGTAAAGAAATGGAAGCTGAAGATTTCAAGATAAATGCTTAACGAAATGAGTGAGTTTTGGACTACACATACAAAGAAATGTTTAGTACTTGAGCGATAAAAATAAGGGTGGCATCGCCACCCCGTTTCTTAACACGTTTAACGCATACCTTGAATATAATCGGACACTGCTTGCATCTCTGCATCTGTCATTTTAGCAGCGATTGCCATCATCATCGGCGCATTGGCACGTTCACCAGTGCGGAAAGTTTTAAGTTGCTGATAAGTATAATCTGCATGCTGACTCGCTAAGCGTGGGAATTGCTTGGGTAAGCCAGCGCCGTTTGCGCCATGACAAGACGCACAAGCTGGCACATTGGTCTTCGCAATACCCCCGCGGTAAATCTTCTCACCCAATGAACCTTTACCATTTGTTTTTGCTTTGGATAAAGCAATGGTTTGACCAGAAAAATATTGTGCTAGTTGTTGCATGTCATCTTCGCTTAGAGTCGCCGCTATGCCTGACATCACTGCATTGGCACGCGTACCTTCTTTAAAGTTGTATAGCTGTTTAAGCAGATATTCAGAATGTTGACCAGATAATTTTGGATTCAGCGAAATCACACTATTACCATCTGGTGCATGACAAGCCGCACACACATTTTGTACGATTTGATCTACAGGTTTTTTCTCACTGGTAACTACTGCTGTTTCTGTTGAAACCGCAGGTTCAGCAACTATTTTATCTTCAGCAAAAGCCATATAAGCGGTTAACACACTGCCTACCACCATCGTTAATTTAAATAAATTTTTCATTACTAACTTTCTTTTCAATGCTCAATAGCGTAACTGTTTAATTAATTGAATATTTTATCAAAAAACCCTTGTTCGTGATAGCATTTGCCCCTTAAATCCAATGCTTATCTAACCATGCCTATCTTTCAAAACGCTGCTTTTTTTATTTCAGCACATCATTTGCGCGATTTACCGCCAGCCAGCGGCATTGAAGTCGCATTTGCTGGAAGATCTAATGCTGGAAAATCGAGCGCATTAAATACACTGGCCAACCATAATCGTTTGGCATATGTCAGTAAACAGCCTGGCCGCACACAACTAATTAATTTCTTTACTTTAGGCAATGACCGTCATTTAGTTGACCTACCAGGATACGGCTATGCCAAAGTACCAGAAGCCATGCGCAACCACTGGCAATCTGTGCTTTCACGCTACTTAAGTGAACGTAGCAGCCTTGCAGGCCTAGTGCTCGTCATGGACAGCCGTCACCCACTCACCCCACTAGACCGTCAAATGTTAGATTGGTTTTCACCGAGTGGCAGACCTGTGCATGTTTTACTCACTAAATCTGATAAATTATCGCGCAGCGAGTGTGCATTGACCTTAAACAGAGTGCGTAAAGAGCTTAATGACTCTTGGGGAAACTGTTCGGTGCAATTATTTTCAAGCTCGAAAAAACAGGGAGTCGAAGAAGCGGAAAAAGTGATTGCGTCTTGGTTATTTGCTAATGACTCAGATCCGGCGAAACACCAAATCCCAGACCCCGTGACCTAACTTAATGCCGCGATTCTCAAACTTAGTTAATGGTCGATAACTTGGTTTTTCTGCGTAAGTTTCAGCAGTATTTTGCAGCATATTTTCCGCACTCAACACTTCTAACACCCATTCAGCATATTCCTGCCAATCTGTCGCCACATGAATGTAAGCACCTACTTTCATTCGACTGCACAGCAGTTTGATAAACTCTGCTTGAATAAGTCTGCGTTTATGGTGGCGCTTTTTATGCCATGGATCTGGGAAAAAGATATGTACGCCATCCAAACACTGCTCAGGCAGCATGTTCTGCAATACTTCAACGGCATCGTGCTGGATAATGCGAATATTTGATATCGCTTGTTCTTGAATTTGTTTAAGCAAACTGCCTACACCCGGCGTATGTACCTCCACCGCTAAAAAATCATGCGTAGGTAAGGTGTGTGCAATTTTTGCAGTGCTCTCGCCCATCCCAAACCCAATTTCTAAAATTTTGGCAGAGTGTTCACGTTGAAATACATTGGATAAATTGAGGCCATTTGGCGTGTAATCGATTCCAAATTGTGGCCAGGCAGTTTCTAAAGCACGCTCCTGCCCCTTGGTTAAGCGCCCTTGGCGCAACACAAAACTACGGATGCGCCGATGTTGAGGTGAACCTTCTTCTGAGGGGGTTGGCGGTAATGGTGTGGTTGGTAAATGATTCATGGCGGACATTATACTAGAGCGTATGCCGTTTATCTCCCTGAATCGCACCTATCAAGGGAGTATCCATCCCACGACCCAGCATGATGACTTTAAATAACTCCCCCATTTCTGCGGGAGACAACAGTTTTTGTACTGCAGAAACCATGGGTGCATAGATTTCCATCTGTGCTGGGGATACCTGTTCAAGCAATTGCAAGATGCCGCAATTGATTAAAAAATTGGCTTGATTCAAATATCCCATCACGCTGAGCCGTTGCGAAAATGCGGTTTCAGCTATCGCAGTAAAATTCACATGCGCAGTGATATCCTGCAAGCCAACATGGATGAATGGATCACTATGCGCATAGTGCTGGAAATGACACATTAAGGTACCTGCATTGCGCTGTGGGTGGTAATACTCACTGGCGCCAAAACCATAATCAATCATACAAATGACGCCATGTTCTAGACACTCTGCCAAACTATGCATGAGTCCATTGGCGGCTGGTGTAATCTCAGTCAAATAATCGTTAGGCAAATGGAGTTGTTGAACAGCCTCTAATAAAGGCCCCGACGTTAATGCTTTATCTTGCCATGTAAATCCATCCTGCCAAATGATGCCACGTTCTATTAGCACTCCTTGTTGTTTGCCCACTAAATGAGCTGGTATCGCGTCTAGCACTTCATTGCCTAACACCATGCCCTTAAAATGTGTGGGCAAAGTATCTAGCCACTTCACACGATGAAATAAATGCTCAGGCAACCATTGTCTCAAGTTATGTTGCTGTACTTGGCGCAAGTAATCACTTACTTCTAAAATACAATAATCATTTGGCAAAGCGTCCATCTGTTGCAATGCTTGCAACAAGTCTGCTGCCAACTTGCCAGTGCCTGCACCTAACTCTAAGACGTTTCCTTGTGTGTGCTGAATGACTTGCGCGACTTGGCTTGCTAAAGCGCGTGCAAATAAAGGCGAAATCTCTGGCGCCGTCACAAAATCACCGCCAATCCCGAACTTCTTGGCGCCACCGCTGTAATAACCTAGGTTAGGTGTGTAAAGCGCCATCTGCATAAACGTCGCAAAATCGATCCAACCCCCTTGATGTTGGATTTGTTGTTGAATCAGCGATTGTAATTGTGCGCTGTGTGCGAGTGCCTGCGCTGATGGAATAGGTAGAGATGCCATTCCCTATTATAATGTGAGCGATAAAGAAATGAGTCAATTGTGCAAGCTAATTTAGATAACAAAGTGGTATTGATTACAGGCGGGGCAAAGCGTGTAGGTGCGGCAATTTGTCGCGAACTTCATGCGCAGGGTGCGCAGTTGATGATTCATTACAACCAAAGTCATGCAGAGGCAAGTGCATTGCAAACAGAGCTGAATCTGCTACGTCCTAACAGTGTATCCATTGTGCAAGCGGATTTACTTCACGTTGAATTAGCGCCCAATTTGGTTCATGAAACGATTCAGCATTTTGGGCGTTTAGATGTACTGATCAATAACGCCTCTAGTTATTACGCAACAGAAATTGGACAAATCAATGAAGAAAACTGGCTGGACTTGGTTGGTAGCAACTTGAAAGCGCCTGCCTTTTTAGCACAGGCTGCCGCTTCGGAACTTCGCAAGCAGATGGGTACCATTGTCAATATTACCGATATGCATATCGAGCGCCCTAAAAAAGGCTATATTGTGTATAGCGTTGCTAAAGCGGGTTTAGTGACACTGACTAAATCATTAGCATTGGAGTTAAGCCCTGAAGTACGCGTGAATGCTGTTGCACCAGGTCCAGTACAATGGCCAGAAAATAACCCGCAATTTGATGAAAATTATAGACAACGTGTGATTTCGCAAACCTTGCTCAAGCGTATCGGTAACCCTACTGATATTGCAAAAGCAGTGAAATTTTTAATTTATGACGCACCCTTTATCACCGGCCATGTGTTGGCAGTTGATGGTGGGCGATCACTCAATTTATAAGACAATGAACCATTTATTGGATAAAAACTAAGACACCAAAGCAATGATCAAACACTTACCAGATAACCATTCCAATAACTTTATTAAGTTGCGTAATAGCCTCATCAGCGCTACGGGTAAAGCCATTGGTGATTACAACATGATTGTAGAGGGAGATACCGTGCTGGTATGCATGAGTGGTGGTAAAGACAGCCATGCCATGTTGATGATGTTACTTGCTTTACAAGAACGCGCGCCGATTGATTTTAAAATAATCGCCATGAATCTAGACCAAAAGCAGCCTGGCTTCCCCGCTGATATTTTGCCTGCTTATTTTGAGAAACTAGGTGTGGAGTACCGTATTGTCGAGGCGGACACATACGCCATCGTGAAAGAGAAAATCCCCGAGGGCAAAACTACTTGTAGTCTTTGCTCACGTTTACGTCGTGGCATCATTTACACCACAGCCAAACAGCTCGGCGCCACCAAAATTGCACTTGGGCATCACCGAGATGACATTGTCGAAACATTATTCTTAAACATGTTCTTTGGTGCAAAGCTTAAAGCCATGCCGCCAAAGCTAGCCACCAATCGCGGGCAATTTATGGTGATTCGTCCTTTGGCTTATTGTAGCGAGAAAGACATTGCAAGCTATGCGCGTCAAATGGAGTTCCCAATTATTCCTTGTGATTTATGTGGTAGCCAAGAAAACTTACAACGACAAAAAATCAAAGATATGCTGATGCTTTGGGAGCGCGAGCAGCCAGGGCGTGTCAACAATATTTTCCGTGCCATTGGTAATGTTGAGCCTTCCCACCTTACGGATTATGATTTATACGACTTTAAAAACATGAGCCAAGTAACACCTGAGGATGAAGATCCCATGTTTGATCATACAAAATTTGATGACATCGCCAATAGTGGCGCGCTCAATATTGCGAGCGTGGATGGTAAACGTATTGAGTTTTCTAGAAAAATTTAGGCGGAATTCACTTTTTTGCTGTCTTTATAGTAGGTTATATTGTCTATGCAGCAATTAGCTTGCTATTATCTACCACAACCCTTAAATCCTAGGTTTAAATGTCCAAACTCCTGATTGTTGAATCTCCCTCTAAAGCGAAAACGCTGAAAAAGTATTTGGGGAGCGATTTTGAAGTGCTTGCTTCGTATGGGCATGTGCGCGATCTCATCCCTAAAAATGGGGCTGTGGATCCTGCCAATCAGTTTGCCATGAAATATGACATCATCGACCGCAATGCCAAGCACATGGATGCGATTACCAAAGCGGTGAAGAGTGCAGATAGCATTTATCTAGCAACCGACCCGGACCGCGAAGGGGAGGCGATTTCTTGGCACATTGCCGAAATACTTAACGACAAAAAGCTACTAAAAAACAAATTGCTTAAACGCGTGGAGTTTAACGAGATTACGCAAACCGCGGTTAAGCATGCCATTGACCATCCACGCGACATCGCCATGAACTTGGTGAACGCTCAGCAAGCCCGTCGTGCGCTCGATTACTTGGTAGGATTTAATCTATCGCCATTGTTATGGAAAAAAATCCGTCGCGGTTTATCGGCAGGACGTGTGCAAAGTCCAGCATTGCGCTTGATTGTAGAGCGCGAGTTAGAAATTGAGGCGTTTACATCACAAGAATATTGGTCTATCCATTTAGATGCTTTAAAACATGCACATCGCTTTAATGCCAAATTGATTCAACTGAATGGCGAAAAGATTGAACAATTCAGCGTTATTAATCATGACCAGCAAGCTGATATTGTAGGCAAATTATTGATTGCTTCTGCTGGAAAAACCACAGTCAGTCGCGTCGAGAAAAAACAACGTAGCCGTAGCCCTGCTGCCCCATTTACCACCTCCACATTGCAACAAGAAGCGGTACGTAAATTGGGCTTTACCACCAGCCGCGCCATGCGCGTGGCCCAGCAATTATATGAGGGCATTGATGTGGGTAGCGGCACGGTGGGGTTAATCACGTACATGCGTACTGACTCATTTAGTTTGGCCACCGAAGCTGTGATGCAAATCCGAGAATACGTGAAAAAGAATTTTGAAGGCGATTACTTACCTAAATCGCCCATTATGTACAAAACCAAAGCTAAAAATGCCCAAGAAGCGCATGAGGCGATACGACCAACCGATGTATATCGCAACCCTGCCAGCGTTCGCCAATATTTAAACGACGAACAATTTAAGCTATATGAAATGATTTGGAAACGTACCATCGCTTGCCAGATGTCACCCGCCAAGTTTGATGCAGTGAGTGTGGATTTAGCCGTTGGTATGGATGCCAATTTATTCCGTGCTAGTGGACAAACCTTGGTATTTGCGGGGTTTATGGCTGTGTACTTAGAAGGTCGCGATGACGGAGAAGACGAAGATGACGAATCAAAACTTCCGCATTTAGAAACCGGCGAAGTATTGCAGGTCGAAAAAATCTACGGAGACCAACATTTTACCGAGCCGCCACCGCGCTATGGCGAGGCCAGTTTGGTGAAAATTCTAGAAGAATACGGCATTGGCCGCCCATCTACCTACGCAAGCATTATCAGCACCTTGCAAGACCGCGAATACGTGGTGCTGGATAAAAAACGCTTTACCCCAACAGACGTTGGGCGCGTGGTTGCTAAATTTTTATCTGAGCATTTTACGCAGTATGTGGATTATGATTTTACGGCCAAGCTTGAAAATGAGTTGGATGAAATCGCAGAAGGCAACCGTGAGTGGATTCCCGTCATGGATAAGTTCTGGCAAGGGTTTAATCAACAAATTATCAATAAAGCAGATGTCGATAGGCCGGGCAACGAACTCATAGATGAACAGTGCCCTAAATGTGGCAAACAGTTACAAAAACAACTTAGTCGCTTTGGCACCTTTATTGGTTGTACGGGTTATAACGCAGAACCCAAATGCGACTATAAGCGAAGTATGAACGGCACTGCACAGGCAGGCAGCGATCCGGTGACGATTGGCACAGACGTTGAGTCGGGTAAAGAAATCTACTTGATGAATGGCCCGTATGGCCCCTATCTACAAGTAGGTGTTGCTGTAGAAGGTGAGAAGAAAAAACCAAAACGCGTGAGCATCCCTAAAGAGGTGCCATTGGCTGAGGTCAATATTGATATTGCTAATATGCTACTGTCACTGCCACGTGATTTAGGTCAACATCCAGACACCGGTAAAAAGATTGTTGCAAACATAGGCCGCTTTGGTCCGTATGTAAATCACGATGGAAAATTTAAATCCATACCCAAAACGGAAAGTGTGTTTAATATTGATTTAGCAGGTGCAGTGACTTTGCTATCAGCGGCCAACACAGGACCCGCGCCTATTGCTGACTTAGGTCCACACCCAAGTGGAGAAGGTCGCATTGAAGTGTATGCAGGTCGCTATGGCCCATATGTACAACACGCAAAAATTCGCGCCACGCTACCAAAAAGCGTGAGTCCTGAAGAACTTACGTTGGAAGAAGCCCTTACCTTGTTGACCGAGAAAGCAGCCAAAGAAGTACCTGCGAAAAAGACAAAGACCAAAAAAGCCAGTACGCCAGCAGATAAAGACGTCACGGCAGCTAAAAAAGTGACTGTCAAAAAAGTGGCGACAAAAAAAGCTCCTGCTAAGAAAACTTCGGTTAAGAAAGCTGCTGTTAAAAAGACCATGGCCAAAAAATAATTTAAGGTTAAGTTGCACCCATAAAAAAACACGCCCGTTAGCGTGTTTTTTTTGGCTTTGTAGAGCACTAGCAATCTATATTCGTACCATCTATCATTTAAACACTTGTTAATTTAGATACTTAATAATAGACACTCATAAAAGTCCAATTAATTGAAGCGTTCTTGCGACTCCATCTGACCTAAAGTAATCGGCACTACATCTAAATCCTGTGTCGGTTTAGGTTCGAGATTATGCTCCACCCATTTTCTTACACGATTTGCATCCCCAATTCTTGAGTACTTACCATAGGAATCTAGCAACACAATTATCACAGGTTCACCAGCCAATTCAGCCTGCATCACTAAACATCTGCCAGCTTCATTAATAAAACCAGTTTTAGATAAACCAATCACCCAATCACTATTACGTACCAAAGCATTGGTGTTATTAAAGTGAGCTGGTCCTCTATTGGATAAATGGACATCGTAAGAGGAAGTGGTGCTGGCATTACGAATCATATCGTAGCGATATGCTGCATTGACCATTTTAGCTAAATCTTCAGCCGTTGAAACGTTAGTGCTATCTAAACCAGTAGAATCTGAAAAATGCGTATTGACCATGCCTAGACTGTGCGCTTTTTGGTTCATATCGCGAATAAATTGCGCACGACCAGCAGGGTAAGTCGTTGCTAATGCGGATGCTGCACGATTTTCTGATGCAATTAAAGCTAAATTAATTAATTCGCTACGAGATAAACGCGTACCAATAGGCAATCTTGAAGACGTGCCTTTTAGATAATCAATGTCTGCATTCGACACGGTAACTTCTTCATCCAAATTCAAACCAGCATCAAGAATAACCATTGCTGTCATCAATTTAGTCACGGACGCAATAGGCGTTGTCTCGTTGGTATTTTTTGCGTAAATGATTTCGTTAGTATTTTGGTTAATCACCAATGCTTTCGCAGACGCCAAATTCAATGGGCTAATACCATCATAATTATCCGCTGCATAGGCTTGATTAATTGAGTAAGACTTACGCAACTTTACGTTCACACGTGAACTCTTATATTTTGAGACGCGTTGCGATTTTGTACGTGATGATTTTGAAGAAACTTTATGCTTTGATGAAGAAGCGGTAGCAGATTTACGGTGCTTTTTATCTGCGGCTTCGCTATCGAAAGGTACAAAGACCAATCCGACTACAAAATAAGCTAAAGTCAAATGTTTGAGAAAATATTTCATTGTTGCACCGTATATTGTCTGCTAGGGGTTAAATCAATTCTAATCAAAATTCATTTATTGTCAATACTTTACATACGATTTATAAAGTTATTCTTAATGACCGTACTTTTTTCATTTTTTTTACAACGTAATGATTTATGTTGGCTGTTTATGGCAAAATTGCTGCACTTAACCAAGAAAACCTGAATGTATGAAATATCCAGAAGATTTGCTTTATACCAATGAACACATGTGGACGCAAGTACAAGCCGATGGGACTTGGATTGCAGGCATTAGCGACTATGCACAAGACTTATTAGGCGATGTCGTATTTATCGATCCACCAAAAGTGGGGAGCACGATGGTTGCTGGTAAACCTTGTGGTCTGGTCGAATCTGTCAAAACCGGCTCAGACCTACATGCGCCGCTCGATGGAACTGTGATTGAAATCAATTCGAGTGTATTGGAATCGCCAGAAAGCTTAAATGATAAACCATATAAAAGTTGGATTTTTAAGTTCGAGGCATCGGATACAGCGCAGGCCAATTCATTACTCGACGCTAGCGCCTACCAAAAGTTAATTGCGCAATAAACTATCAGCCTTATGCGTTTGCTCAAGATTGTCCTGGAAACGCTAATCGTATACCAGATAATACTTGAGCAACCTCTGCTTTGGCTCTAATCAGCACAATCTGCTCAAAGTTAGGCAATTCCTCAGTAAACAATTCTTGCACTTTGGCTGCTAACAATTGCTGGATTTCAGGTAAATCAGCATTTAAGGCATGATTAAAGTCTTGCCGTACGCCGTCAGCGCTCACTCTCAGCTCTTGATCCACTTGAGTTCGAATACGCTCTGAAGCTTCGGCGAGTAATGCCTCTTGTGCTTGTTTTAGGTGTTGCGTTGCATCATCGGTTAATTGATTGGCATGCGTTGATACGGTTTGCACAAGTTCTTTACCTAGCGATTGCGCCAGTTGCGAAGCACTTTCTTTGGTCTCATTGACTTTGGCTTGATAAAAATCAGCCATCACATCTAATGTCGCTTGCTTCTGCTCCGTGAGTTCTTGGTGCATTAACGTGCTGATACGGTCCTGCACTTGCGCGAGCAATGTAGATTGCATATGGGCTTGCGCCGTTTCCATCATGTCGTGCAGCGTCTGTGAAAACTTTGTTTGCTGCGTTGCGACTTCATCGAACAATCGTGTTTGTGTTTGCTCTGAATATGCATTGACTGCATATTTAAAAATATCCTCAGAAGCACTTTCACTGTCTGCAATCTGCGCTTTGATGGTGCTTACCGCTTGTTCTTGCATCGCAAGAATTTCCGCTTCTGTAGAAGAGGTAACGCGCACGATCTCTGAATCAACAAGTTGCTCCACTTTGTTCGTCAATGTCACTTGCGCGAGATCTAATAACTGTTGCGATTGGTGCGTCAGCGCTTGCGCGTACTGGGCATGGTCATGTTGAAGCTTTTCTGTGAGTGTGTGCTCAAATGTTAATCTTGCCTCTTGCTGTTGCTGCAATCCAGTTGAGAGCTTTTCTGTCACGGACTGTTCATAATTCAATCTTGCTTCAAGTTGGGTTTGTATCGACTCCGATATCTGGGCAGTCGCCTTTTCTTCAAACGTTTGAATGACTAACTGCTGCTGCCCTAACGATTCTCCGATTTGGTTGTTCACGCTGTTTTCAAAGTCTATTTTGGCTTCTTGCATATGACTCAGGGCATTGTTGAGCGTTTCCTGCAATGGTGTAATCACTTCATGCTGTAAATGACTGGTAATGTCTTTAGAAACCTGCGAGGTAATCTCCGTAGACAATTTTTCGCTGATTTCTAACGATTGCGCATTGATGTGGGTGGAGAGTGCGGCAAACAACTGTTGACTAAGCGCAGCGGTGATGTCCGCTTCTAATACCGGCTTAAGTGCTTCAATGACTTCCTGTGTGATCAATGGTCTTAATTCACTTGCAATCATTTGACGCAGTTCTGGCGTCACTTCAACCACATCAGGTTGAGTCTTAACCGGCTTTGTTTTATAGACCTCGGTTAGGATAGGAATCTCTTGAGTATCCACAAATCACTTTCTAGCTAGCGTCATTGATAAGCAAACAATTTATATGGATTTTTTCAACATATCAACTGATTTAATCTCATAGCCACGGTCACGATAAAACATAAACCGTTTGCGCGCCTCAGATTTATCTTCGTCTTCCAACCCTACTAATTCAAACAAATGTTTAAATCGACTAAATACCGTGAGTTGAGAGGCTTGTAAATTAATTAAAATATCATCTTGCTGCATGTGTTCAGTTTGCCACGTAAGTAATACAGGTGTTCTGCTGGCAAAAGGATGATGCGCTAATACATTGGCATTAAACGCTGTAGGTTCAAACTGCCAAAGGGATTCGCTGAGCTGATTGGCAGAAGCTTCGTCGCTGGTATACAAGGTTGCTTGACGATGTTGCCTAAGTGCTTTTTGCACCAATTGATTGACGAGCGCAGGCTTATCTACCACATTAAAATAAAAGCCTATGCTCGTCATCGTACTGATTAAATCAATATTACTTAGCTTGACTTGCGCGATGCATTAAGAATGTCGTTAACAATGGCACTGGTCGACCTGTGCCACCCTTTTCTTTACCAGATTTCCAAGCAGTGCCTGCAATATCCAGATGTGCCCATTCGTACTTTTTGGCAAAGCGCGATAAGAAACAAGCCGCGGTAATACTACCTCCTGCACGCCCACCAATATTGGCGATGTCTGCAAAATTACTGTCTAGCTGGCTTTGGTACTCTTCCCACAATGGCATATGCCATGCGCGGTCATGTGATTTTTCACCAGCTTCCAGAAGTTCTTTTGCTAATGCATCATTATTGCTAAATAACCCACTTGGATGATGACCAAGTGCGATTACACATGCACCAGTCAATGTGGCAATATCTACCACAGCACTTGGCTCAAAACGCTCAGCGTAGGTCAACGCGTCACATAAAATTAATCGACCTTCTGCATCCGTATTCAAGACTTCAATAGTCAAGCCTGCCATGCTTGTTAACACATCGCCAGGTTTTAGTGCGTTACCGCTTGGCATGTTGTCACATGTTGGAATAATAGCGACCACATTTAAAGGTAAGTTAAGCTCACCAATTGCTTTAAATGTGCCTAGCACACTAGCGGCACCACACATGTCATATTTCATCTCATCCATGTCAGCCCCGGGTTTGAGTGAAATACCGCCCGTGTCAAAGGTAATGCCTTTGCCAACCAATACCACTGGTTTTTGACTTTTTTTGCCTTTGTTGTGTTGCAATACAATTAGTTTAGGTGGCTCTAAGCTACCTTGGGCGACACCCAAAAATGAACCCATGCCCAACTTCTCAATTTGCGATTTGTCTAGAACCTCAACTTTAAACCCGTAATCTTTTGCCAATTTTTTGGCTTGGTCGCCAAGATAAGTCGGTGTGCATATGTTGGGCGGCAAATTACCCAAGTCTTTGGCTAAGCGCATGCCTTTGGCAATGCCTGACCCATTATTGACGGCTTGCTCGGCTTGGGTCGTTTCTGTTTTCTCCACTTGAATCACCACTTTTTCTAATGGATGATTTTCTGGCTTTTTCTCTTTGATTGCATTCACTACATAAGTGGCGTCTATTACTGTCTCAACCAAGTGCGCTACTTTAGTTGCAATGCTGGATTGTTGAATGTTGATTTCAGTCAAGGTAAATGCAATAGTTTGCACGCCTTTTGGTAATGCTTTGACTGTGGCACGCACAGCTTGACGTAGATGACGCTCATTATAGTCCGCTATTTTTCCAAGTCCCACTAGCATCACACGGGCTGCACTGATATTAGGTACTTGATGCATCACCAGTGTTGATCCTAACTTACCTTCCATGTCACCCGATTTCAACACATGACTAATTGCTTTATCAGACATAGCATCAATATGCTTTGCGCTATCTGACAATTTGCGCTCCTCAAAGATACCGACAATCAAACAATCGGTGCGTAGTTTTTCAGGATTACCACTTTTTATGCTAAATTCCATATCTATCCTTAATTCAGTCAGTTTTTATCAACAACCATAATTATCTAGCGTTTTGACTTGAATTCAAAGCGCAGCGTTCAAATTGAAAATATTTAAAAAATCATTAACGTTAGAACTCATCAGTACCGCTAGCGGCATTTTCCTTATTTTGTTAGGAATTGTGATTGCACAGCGTGCTGGGTTTTTGGTGCGTTCTGTCGCCAAAGGATTTATTCCCAACGACGCCATCACCACCTTGCTTGGCTTCAATATGGTGAAATTCTTACCGATGATTCTCTCTTTGGCGATTTTCTTAGCCGTGTTGCTCACTTTGACACGCTGGCACCGTGATTCTGAGATGGTCATTTGGTTTAGCTCTGGACTTGGTTTGAACCAGTGGATACGCCCTATCCTTAGCTTTGCATTGCCAGTCATTATTGTCATTACCTTATTAAGTTTACTGGTGATGCCGTGGGCCACACAAAAAGCAGACGAGTATCGTGTGCAACTTAAAAATCGTGATGAATTGTCTTCGGTCAGCCCAGGCGTATTTAAAGAATCGCGCAGTGGTGACCGCATCTATTTTGTGGAAAGCTTCGACAAACTTGGTTTTGAAGTCAAAAATATTTTTGTACAAACCACTCAACATCAAAAAACGGGTGTCATTGTGGCTGCCACTGGTACACGTGAGAAAGAAAAGAATGGCGATAACTTTTTAGTGTTAGAAAAAGGACGTCGCTACGAAGGCAAGATGAATAGCGCCGAAGTATCGACCACAGAGTTCGACCGTTATGCGATTCGCATCGAAACCAAAGAAGCAGCACCAGAGCCTAACACCACCCAAGGTAAATCCACCCAATCTTTATTGACCGATGATCAATCGGCCGATAAGGCAGAATTGCAATGGAGATTGGCCATTCCCATTTCTGCATTTATCTTGGTATTACTTGCTATCCCACTCAGTTTTGTGGACCCACGTGCGGGTCGGTCACTCAATATTATGTTCGCGCTTCTCATTTTTATTGTGTACAACAATGTGCTGAGTATTTTTCAAGCATGGATCACGCAAGACCGCGTGTCTGCGATGGTGGGGTTGTGGCCTGTGCATCTATCATTTTTAACACTGACGTTTTATTTGTTTTATCGCCGTAATCATTTATTGCCGCTGTTACCGCAATTGTTTAAAAAGCGGTCACCTCGCTTACATTTGTCATGAATATTTTTAATCGTTATTTTTGGCAAGAAACTAGTTTTAGCATATTGATGATTATGCTGGGTTTACTTGCGATGTTCTCATTTTTTGACTTGATTGCAGAGTTAGACAGTTTAGGCCGTGGCAATTATGGCATCAATAATATGCTGGTGTTTGTGCTACTCAGTATCCCCGGTCATATCTATGAAGTGGTCCCAGTGGCAGTGCTATTAGGCATGATGTATAGCTTAGGTACGCTGGGTGGGAATTCCGAATTGGTGGTGATGCGCGTCAGTGGTTTATCACTCATGCAAATTGGTTACGCCTTACTCAAAATTGGCTTTCTGTTTACCGTAGTGACATTTTTAGTGGGTGAACTGATTGCCCCGATTAGCGAAAAAATGGCACAGCGCATGCGCATTAAAGCCACCGATTCGGTGGTGGCACAAGATTTTCAGTCTGGCTTATGGATCAAAGATGGCAAAAGCTTTGTCAATGTAGAAACCGTATTGCCAGATGCCACCCTACTCAATGTGCATATTTATGAATTTGATGAGAAATTTAGACTGCGTAGCATCAGCAATGCCAAAGAGGGAAGCTACAATGAAGACAAATGGGGCCTGTCCGATGTCACCCAAACCCAATTTAATTATCAAAAAAAGATTGAAGACAATACGGTGCAAACGGCATTTTTCGATAAGGCCAATTGGAAGTCATTGATACGCCCAGAGCTATTGAACGTACTGCTAGTGTTGCCAGAAAAAATGTCGGCTTGGAATTTGTATTCTTTTATTCAACACCTGACACGTAACAATCAAAAAACTACCCGATACGAAGTCGCCTTATGGGCCAAAATGACGTACCCATTAGCTTGTATGGTGATGGTGATTTTGGCATTACCCTTTGGATTTTTACAGCAACGTGCTGGTGGCACTAGCACTAAGATTTTTATTGGTATTCTGCTAGGCGTACTTTACCAAATCATGAACAGGGTATTTGTACATCTTGGCGTACTCAACGACTGGTCGCCTATGGTCAGCGCCATTACGCCCACTCTGCTATTTTTAGCTGCAGGCCTCACCATGATTGTTTGGATAGAACACCGTTAGTGTTACATAAATTAAGCGGTGGATGGACTGACCACAACAAAACGGGTGTTAAGAAAATGGTCATGCAAAAATAATCTCTTCTTATTCAGCAACATGTAAATAAAATCTAGTCCAAACGCCAACATTAATACAGTAGCCAACATATACCTTGTGATGGCTTGTTGCAGGGAGAGTAACTGGCCCTCCTGATTAACCACTTTCATTCTCCACACTTGCATCGCTAGGGTTTGTCCTGTTTTAACCCAACAGATGACAAAGTACATGCCGGTCACCCACCACAAAACAATTTGCAGCACAAAACGTTTGGGGGATTGCGTGGCGTCGCCAAACACACGGACGAATAACCAAGTGACCAACATCCAGATGGCGATAAGGATGAGTAATTCATACACACATGCCATGATTCTTTTGAATAAAAGTTGCATATCAATAGGTTAACAATTTACAAAGTAAAAAGACAAATAAAAACCCGCAAAATGCGGGTATGGATACTAGAAACAAACTTAATCTAATTCTGGATCATACTCAAAAGAACCTTGACGTAGTTTTTCACGCTCAGATTCAGGCAACTTTTGATGTTCTGCCCATTTTTTTCTGAGCTCGTTCTTTTTATCTGGGCTTAAACTATGAAACTGTTGATAACGTTTACGCGCATTTTCACGTTCATACGGCGTCATACGGCTCCATGCATTTAGGCGCGTTTTTACGCGCTCTTGTTTTTTTGCATCCATTTTAGGATAGTCACGTGCAATATCTAACATTTTTTCACGTTGCCACGGGCGTAAAGTGTCCCACTCTGCACCCAAAGGCGCTAACACTTTCTTTTGGTCTGCTGTCAGTTGTGCCCAAGTCACTTGACTACCATCAGTGTCAGATGCATTTGATTTAATAGCACCGATATCAGCCATCACCAAATACACATTGTCATTGTCAATGGCGTGAGCAGGCTGCAGCGTTACCAACCAGACCAACGCACCTATTGCAAATAACCAAATCGATAACTTCGCTTTATGTTCTTTAACTCGCTCATCCAACGCAATGGTCAAAGTTCTACTTTGGCATTTAGCCATGGTTCAAATCCCCTATCTACGAATGCCTCTGGCGGCAATTCCGACCCTAATAAAAACGCATCACTATTTTCGTTCTGCTGACTTAATTGCAAGGTCAACGTAAGCCCGACGATTAAAGCCAAAGACAACATGCCTGCCCCCAACATTCTAGGATGTTGCTCCCATGAGAACCAACTCGACAACGTACCATTTTGATTCACTTGATGACCAGAGGTTTTGCTGACATGTCGTTGCACAGCAAGTACGCGGCCTTCTTCCAGTCGTGTCAGTGTCTGCATACTTAATTGTTGTGCATGACTGTCAAGCAAGCTAGCTAAAGCTTTGCCCTGCTCTAATTCTGATTGCAATTGTGCTGTATTGTCTTGAATTTGGCTCATGACTCTACTCCTAAATTTACGATTGCTCGTGTTCCTAATCCTTGTTTTTCTAACATTTGGGCTAACGCGTGTACTGCTCGAGAGCAATGCGTTTTCACACTCCCTTGCGAACAGCCCATGATGTGCGCAGTTTCAGCCACATCCATCTCCTCCCAATAACGTAGCACAAAGGCTTCACGTTGACGTGCTGGTAACTTTTGAAGTGCTTTTTCAATAATCGCAATGGTTTGGCTACGTTGCAATTGCTCCACAGGATTTTCGCTATCATCCTCTACATCGATGGTATCTAATGGATCCCGATCTTCACCCTCTTCATTCGTACCAAAAGAGGAAAACAAGGTGGTCCAAAGATTACGCACTTTTTGCCTACGCCAAAAATCACGCATGGTGTTTTGCAAAATCCGCTGAAACAACATGGGATACTCTTCAACGGGCTTAGCAGCATACTTGTCTGCTAATTTAAGCATGGCATCTTGCACAATGTCTAGTGCCGCATGCTCATCACGCACGGCATACACTGTTTGCTTAAAAGCACGGCGCTCAACGTCACGCAAAAAATCAGATAATTCTTGAGAACTTGCCATGTAGGTTTGACATATGAAGGTTAAAAGCAGTATCCATTAGTATATCAGTTTTAGTTTTTGTTCTATTGGTTGGATTTAGTTACAATCATGTCAATCTCTTAGATGGCGAACTTATGGCTAGAATTCTTTTTTTAATCCTGTTAATCGTATTGTTATATGTGATTGGTAAACGTTTTCTGGCTTTCTTAAACGCAAAAAATCAACAGGATAATTCCGGCACCTCAGTCAAAGATGAGCATATTGTGCAATGCACGCTTTGCGGCACTCATATTCCAGAAAGTGAAAGCGCCCTCGTGGATGCCAAAATTGTCTGCAAACACCAACCGTGCAAAGGTTAATGGTTTGCTGATATGCAATTAGAAACGCTGCCCAACTTTAACGATTGGCTGACGTCTTCCAAAAGACGGAACATTAAGTTATTTAGTTTATATCGTCTCGCCGTTGCCTCGATTTTATTGTCGACACAAATCCTGATGAAAGGAGGCGGACTCAGCCTCGCACAGCCAATTCTCACCACCAAAGTATTGCTGATTTAC
Organism: Methylophilales bacterium 28-44-11; assembly: GCA_002281475.1. Classification (GTDB taxonomy): domain Bacteria; phylum Pseudomonadota; class Gammaproteobacteria; order Burkholderiales; family Methylophilaceae; genus Methylophilus. Next base: position 5,673 of record NCGC01000023.1, on the reverse strand, counting down.
TTTGCAATCAGTTTTATTCTTGCGGGATTTGCATGGATAGAACATGCGAAGTTTCAATTAAGCCTCACCACACAAGCGGTTATTGACATTGGTTTTATTTTATTGATGATGCATTTGTTTGACCAAAACCAAACGGCTGTTGGTTTACTCATGGTCATCACCATCGTGTTTGCTAGCCTAATCAGTGATGGGCGCTATGCATTGTTTTACGCTTCTATTGCCAGTATCGGCATTTTGTTGGAGCAAAGTTACAACATTTACATCAAGCAAGCAATCAACAGTAATTACACCAACGCGGTGTTACTTTCAGTGGCATGCTTTGCAACGGCATGGCTCGCACATACACTGGCCAGAAGGATGCAAACGAGCGAGCGTTTAGCCACCGAGCGCGGTGTGGACATTGCCAATCTAGCTAAAATCAATGCGTTGATTACCCAAGAAATGCCGAACGGGGTGTTAGTAGTGGGTGAATTTCAACGTTTGAATCACTATAACCATCAATTTACGGCATTGACTGGATTAATGGATATGCAATTATCTGAAGCGATTGCACAGAAAAAGTCGCTGGCAACCTTAGCGCCGGAGCTTTCAAAACTACTATCACAGTGGGCCGAATCTGAAGCAGACGGCAAACAAGCAGACGCGATTAAATTCTCTTTGCCTGATAGAGACTTAGGCATACGCTTTTTGCCTATTTCACAATCACGCACTAGCGGTGCCATTATTTTTGTGGAGGATTGGTCCCAAGTGCAAACGCAAGCGCATCAAGTCAAGTTGGCAGCACTAGGTCGTCTTACCGCTAATATTGCCCATGAAATTCGCAATCCCTTGAGTGCGATTAGCCATGCTAACCAATTACTTCAAGAGGACAATAGCGACCCAGGCATGCTGAGGATGTTGCAAATTATTAGCGACAATGTGCAACGTGTAGACCAGATTATTAAGGACGTACTCGAACTCAATCGACGTGATCGTACCAATCAAGAAAGCATTCAACTCAACCCCTTCGTCACTGAGTTACGCTTAAACTGCCAAAAGAAGATGTTGCCATCTTTTTTGATCGCAGGCATATCAATCAAATTCTGTGGAATTTATGTAAAAATGGATGGCGTCACTGTCAAAAAAATAAAGGGAGTCTGGTGCTCGCTATTAAATCTGGACGCCAGTCTCAATTTTTAAATATGCAAGTCATTGATGATGGCGCGGGCATTGCGCCAAACATAGAGTCTCATTTATTCGAACCATTTATGACCACAGAAAAGACAGGCACTGGCTTAGGCTTGTATATTGCACGAGAGTTGGCCGAGGCCAATGGCGCAAAACTGGACTTTTCCACCGCAAATACAGGCACTGTATTTACGCTTAACATTAAAAAGGTGTAATCTAAACCCATGGCGCAACCTTACAATTGCTTAGTTGTTGATGATGAAACGGATATTCGCGAATTGGTGGTACTCACCTTAGAGCGTATGAATATTCAAGCAGACAGCGCCAGCAACTTAACAGATGCGAGGCATATGCTGGCGCAAAAAGAATATGACTTATGCCTCACCGATATGCGCCTGCCTGATGGCCTTGGATTAGAGTTGGTAGAGCACATTGCCAGTCATTACGCAGGGTTACCAGTCGCCGTGATAACTGCTTATGGTAGTGCCGAAAATGCGGTGTCCGCCTTAAAAGCGGGTGCATTTGATTACCTCACCAAACCTATCTCATTGAGCCAACTCAGACCATTAGTTGAATCTGCATTGAAATTATCGAGCTCATCCAAATCGGAAACCACCAATACAGTGGACTTAATTGGTGTTTCCCCTGCGATGCAATACGTGCGCACCATGATTGGCAAGTTAGCGCGTAGCCAAGCGCCTGTTTACATCAGCGGTGAGTCGGGAAGTGGTAAAGAGCTGGCAGCAAGACTCATCCATAACAATAGCTCACGCCGCGATAAGTCATTTATTGCTGTGAACTGTGGCGCAATTCCAGAAAATTTGATGGAAAGCGAATTTTTTGGTTACAAAAAAGGAGCATTTACTGGCGCAGCGCAAGACACCATCGGTTTATTTCAGGCCGCTAATGGCGGCACTTTGTTCTTGGATGAAGTAGCCGACCTTCCTTTAGCCATGCAGGTTAAATTGTTACGCGCAATACAGGAAAAGAAAGTGCGCACAGTGGGTGGAACTGCAGAAGAATCGGTTGATGTGCGGATTATTTCTGCGACGCACAAAAATCTAAACGACATGATGGAAAAAGGCGAGTTTAGACAGGACTTGTATTATCGTTTAAACGTCATTCAACTGAAAATGCCAGCTTTGCGAGACCGTCCAGAAGATATACCTGAATTGATGCACAAGCTGTTAAGCAAACTTTGCATGGCACAAGACATTACTACGCCTGTGGTGGATCCCGAGGCCAATAAGTTTATTCAAAGTTTACATTACGCTGGCAACGTGCGTGAGTTAGAGAACATGCTGGAACGGGCATTAGCATTATGTGACGGTGAAAAAATAACGGTAGATGATTTATCGATGGGTAGTGAAGTCAAAATGCGTGCGGTTGAGAAACTTAGTTTTGAACCAGGCAAAACGCTAGAAATCAGCTTGTCAGATTATTTGGAAGACATTGAAAAACGCGCCATTATCAAAGCATTAGAAAAAGCCAATAACAACAAAACAGCTGCAGCTAAATTGTTAGGGATTAGCTTTCGCACCTTACGCTATCGCTTATCAAAACTGGGGCTTTCCAAAGAAGAGGATGAAGATGGCGAGGCAGAAGACGAATGATCTTAACTGCCTTCCGACTAAGTTGCTACGCTAATACAATCACCAAATAGCTCACATATAATGCGCCATTAACCATCAAATGCCAAACGCGTAAACCACCTTTTTGGCTGGCCATGGCGCGAAGCCAAATAGCAGCCACTAACGTCAATATTATGCCAATCAACACTTCTTTACGTGGCACCCATGGCGTCAACATAATGCCGATTGCAGGTAATAACGTCCCTTGAAACACCATGGCACCCGTGATGTTGCCAAACGCCAAGGTGTCTTTTCCTTTGCGTATCCACAAAATACTATTCACTTTTTCTGGTAATTCTGTCGCGATTGGAATAATCAACAATGAAAGCAATAATGCAGAAATACCAATGATGTCTGCGGCAGATTCTACCCCATTGATAAACCCTTTAGCACCCGCCAACAGCAACACTAACCCTAATAACAATTGCACAATAATCACGGCCGTATTATTTGGCAATCCAATTCTGCATAAGAACATATCACTCTCAGCTTCTGTCGCATGTCCATCTGCCACTAGCCCTTTAGAGGCGCGAATGGTTTGCCAAACATACACCACGTAAATCATCACCATGCCAAAACTAAGCGTGTAACGATAAATGTCTTTTTCATGTGGCACGTAGAGTGCAATCGCAGCCAAAATAAAAGCCACAATAAAATAATTTAAATCTCGCACTAACCCAGTGCGTTCAGGACGTAAATGCCCAGTGGCTGTTCTGCGTTTGTAGACAGACATCGCCATTAAAAATAAAGACAGCGTCGCCAACATAAGTGGCGCACCTAAAATCGCACCCACCCCAATTTCATGATTGGTTTCCATGTTGGAGGTGCCAGCAAAAATAGCCAGCAACGGTACACTAGTCTCGGGTAATGCAGTTCCGACCGCTGCAAAAATAGAACCCGTGACACCTTCTGAAATACCCAATTTTTCGCCCAAATGCTCAAGCGCATTGGTAAACACTTCTGCCGCAATCAGAATAACAATTAACATGATAAATAATTGTAAAAAAACCATGGTGGTTTACCTTTAATTTTAAATTGTGCTGTATTTTAACGTATTAAATGCACGGCATAGAAACTCAAATAAATTATACGCGATGAACGCACTCAACATTAATCAAGATGGATGGATAAGATTAGAAAACTCATCTAACTTACATCATCCCGCGCCTAAAATTGCTCATATTATTTCACCTAATGTTGATGCACGCCCAAACTGCGTCGTCGATATGATTGTGATACACAATATTAGCTTGCCGCCCTATGAATACGGTGGCAATGGTGTGGTTGAACTTTTTACCAACCAACTTAACCCCAATGCACACCCTTACTATGCAGAAATACACACGCTTAGGGTATCTTCACATTTCTTTATTAGACGCGATGGCAGCCTGATTCAATTTGCTTCTTGCCTAGCGCGTGCATGGCATGCGGGTGCATCAAAATGGCAAGATAGGGAACGATGTAATGATTTCTCTGTCGGAATTGAGCTTGAAGGGAGTGATATTGATTGTTTTGAGGCGGCACAATACACAACACTGATACAATTAATTAATGCACTAATATTGCACTATCCCATTCAACATATTGTTGGTCATGATGATATTGCGCCAGGACGTAAAACGGACCCGGGCCCATTCTTTAACTGGGAATCCGTGAAAACTTTAATAAAAACTTAAACGATTATTTATGCAAAAAAATTATGTATGCTTTTTATTGGCCATTTCTGTCACGCTATTCACTGCCTGCAGTAACAATAACGACGATTCCAAAGACAAAGAAGCCAATAAAAATGGTACCAAACCCACTTTGGTGACCGTCACTACCATCAAAAAACAATCTGTAGAAATAACGGAAGATGCGGTAGGCACGCTAGAAGGATTAATTGACCCTACCATTGCTGCCGAAGTAGCAGCGCGCGTGGTAAAAGTGCATGTCAGCCCGGGCGATCAAGTCAAACAAGGACAATTGCTAGCAACGCTTGATGCTACAGATTTTACGATGCAACGCAATGAAGCACAGGCTGAAATCAATCGTATCCAAGCCCTACTCGAGAATCAAGCTAAAATCGTTGCCCGCAACCAAGCGCTGGTGGATAAAAAGTTTATTTCACAAAACGCAGTAGACAACGACAAAGCACAGCAAAACGTACTCAAACAGCAACTTGAGGCAGCACGAGCACGTGTGGGAAGCATCAACCATAACAGCAGTAAAACACGCATTGTTTCACCAGTAAATGGCACAGTGGAAACGCGTTTGGTCAGCGCGGGTGATTAGCGCGGGTGATTACCTCAAAATGGGAGACCCCATCATGCAAATTATCTCCAAGCAAAAGCTACGTGCGCATTTACCTTTTCCTGAACATATTGGTGCCAGGCTGAAGCCTGGCTTAAAAGTACGCCTTACCACCCCTACCAGTCCTAAAACCGTAGAGACAGTGATTGCCGAATTAAAGCCCATGATTGCTGAAGGTAGCCGAACCGTGGATGTGATTGCAGACGTCGTAGATGAACCCGGTTGGCAGCCAGGTGCTACAGTAAGTGGTACTGTCGTGTTAGGAGAAGCATCTTCTGCCTTGATGATTCCCGAGCAAAGTTTGGTGCTACGCCCAGCGGGAGAAGTGGTCTATGTGGTGCGTGATGGGATTGCTTATCAATCGGTAGTGAAAACTGGTTATAGAAATAATGGCTTGATTGAATTATTAGAGGGCTTACAACCCAACGAAAGTGTAGTGGTGGATGGCGCAGGCTTTTTAACTGACAAAACCCCAGTGACGATAACAAAGTAAACGACTCTTCAAATTTATCAAAACCTCAGCTTAGGCAATTAGAATCGATGTTAAGTAACACCTCAAAAAATGTAGATGTTGGTCAAAATG
>NCGC01000138.1 GCA_002281475.1 Methylophilales bacterium 28-44-11 | reverse complement strand
CACCTTGCGTGCTGAAGTGCGTGATTTAAAACAAGGCAATGCGGCCATTGAAGAGCGCGCGCGTAGTGAACTTGGGATGATCAAAGAAGATGAAGTGTTCTATCAAGTGATAGACCAAGCCTTATTCCCATTACCACTTAGCCCTCAAGACTCTGCCAAGCCTAGCGAGTAGGGCATTACTTTGGAAGTAAGCGGGCGCGAGTTCCAATAAATTGGGCCAGACTGCTGGGCTTCTATTCTTAATTCTGCCAACACATCAAAAGTATTGGCTTCACTTAGCGCTTTAATTCCACTTGGCGCAACACGCACAATTTGCCCCACTTCATTTTGATGTTCGTCTGCCAGCTTATCACCCGCTTGCGGTGAGCTATCGCTCGAAAGCGTCATTAAAAATGTACGGCGTTTGACGCTACCTAAATAATGGGTGCGCGCTACAATCTCTTGGCCTGTATAGCAGCCCTTTTTAAAGTTGATTGCATGAAGCAGATCCAGATTCACCATCTGCGGAACAAATTGCTCTTGAGTTGCTGGTACGACTTCTGGAATGCCTGATTGCACCTCCAGCCAATCCCAGCAAGATTTGCCAACAAGTTTGGTTTTCATCTTGAATGTATTCCATAACGTTTTTGCATGTTCCATGGAAGTGAAGATTTCAAAGCGTTGATGACCTGCAATCGAGGGTAAGCGTTGATGACCTGCAATCGAGGGTAAGCGTAGCAATGTTGCGTGCGTATGGGTTTTAGTGGCATAGGGTTCGCCCGGCAATTGGGAAAACTGTTCGCTCAAAATCTGCAAAGCGCCTGGGCCATTTAATCCTATCTTTACAATGTGTTCTGATTGATCTGTGATGATGACTTTGCTACGCATCACAAACATGCGGAGTCTTTTGGCAATGGCTTCAGCAATGGCTTTCGGCATTTGCAAATGCACATGGTCTTGATGAACTAAGGCTAAGAATATGCCAAGCAATCTACCCTTTGGTGTGCAGTAACCTGTGTAATGCGCTTGTTGCCCGTTTAATAATTTAACATCATTGGTCACTTGGCCCTGTAAAAAGGTGGCTGCATCTGCGCCAGAGACTTCTAACAACGCGAGATGCGATAAATCACACATCACATTGTCTTCTACTAGGTATGTAAGTTCTTGCGCTGCATTGCCAAAATGGTGGATTGTATCCTGCTCCACATAAGCACCTTGTGCAATTAATTCTGATTGCCATTGAGATAGGGTCATGCCAATATTTGCCTTACGGTTAAAAATAAAAAAATGAAAACACGCGCCATACCAGCCATTCAAGTCACGCTTAAACCATCATATAGAGTATTGGGGTGCTATTTAAGCGTTTCAATCCTCAGCATCATTGCGCTGTTATTGACGCAACTATCATGGATAGTGATAAGTGGGATAGGATTACTCATCATTATAGCGACTATTTATTGGATACTGCAGGATGCTTTATTGCGTATGCCTTGGTCATGGCAAATGGTTGAGGTCACAAGCCTTGGCAAGTTACGTTTAACCAACCAACGTCACGAAACCTTTGAGACAAACGTATTGCCCTCCAGTGTGAATCATCCATGGCTAACGGTGCTTCATGATAAACGTGCAGCTAAGCAATTTGGTTTTAGAAACAGCGCCATGTTAACACCTTGGCAAGTGAGTAATTTAGGCCAGTATCGACAGTTACGCGTGTGGTTAAAGTGGGGAAACCATCAAACCAATGATTAATTGTTTGATGGTTTAGGTGATTGACGCATAATACGTCTAGACCAAACATTCCAAAGTTGTTTGGTTTCTTGGATGGGATGTTTAGGGATATATGCCATTAAGAATAATAGCCCTGCCAATCCAGCCAGCAGCCAACGTAATTCAAATTTTGCTTTGTCACGTCTTGCAGGTGGTTGTTTTTTCATGGCATTTAACACGCTTTGCACGCTATTGCCGTTGACATAAATGCCTGACACTTCTTTGGACACTGACTCTAAATACTTCTCATCTAATCTGGATAAAAAGCGGTCACTCTCGCTTGGAGCCACATTGTCGTCCCGTATACCAATATTGGCTTCAGAAATCTGCGCAATGCCTGGTTGCATTGCAAAACTCTCGTTAGACCAATAGCCAATAACTTGATTTTGCTCGTCTAACTTTGGAATAGCAGTACCTTTGTCACTGCCAAGCCCAACAAATAGCCAATTCTTACCACCCTGAAAGCCTGTTAAGTCTTTGGTATTGAAGGCATGTAATTTTGGTGATTCTTCACCATCGGTGATATACACCACTTGTGCTGGCTCTGGAAAACTACGGATAACTCTGGCTAATGTAAATAAACTGGTTCTTATTTTGCTATTACCTGACCAACCCATACGCCAATCTAAATGATCAATGGTGTCTTCAATGGCGTGAAAGTTACTGCAGACTTCAATAGGTGTATACATAGCTGCAACGCTGTCACCAGCAAATAAACCAATACTTACCAATGTTCCACAAGGAAGTTCACCAACCACGCGATGCAGCAGGTATTGTTGATATTCCATGCGCGTCACAGTCTTGCCGGCAATAGACATGTCTTTTACATTCATGCTTTGTGAAATATCGGTGACAAAGATGTAACTATAAATATCACGCTTGATAGGCCAAGTTGGTTTAAACATGGCAATTACCAACAGAATGAAAGCAATAGCCAATAACGCTAAATCACGACGATGACGTAAGTAGTTAATGAGTTTTTTTGACATGGTTATGGCAGTCCAACTGGAATGTTACCCATGATCAAGCCAGGCGTGTCTGACTCGCCTACACCAGGTGTGGGTCTCCCAGGCAACATGGTCAGCAAGCGGTCAAGATTATGTCTCACATCCCAGTGCGAATTGTCTAATTTTAACGAGGATTGGTAAGCTGTTTTTGCTTGACGAATAAAATATTCAGCTTCATTTCGCACCGTCATATTGGCCCCATTGATGGCTAAGCCACGCAGAAAAAACATATTGCCTACGTTATATTGCACCGCAGCTTTTTGCTCAGTGTTCCCTTTTTGCAATAATTGCGTAAACAATAAGGTGGCTTCTTTGTAGCGCTCCTTCTTAGCTAAATACAATGCAGTGGCAAACTTAGCTTCAAAACTTTGCTGATCAGTTTCTGGCGTTTTGCCTACGCTTACGGCTTTATTAAATGCATAAATTTGTTGGATACGTTGGTAAGTATATAAACTCGCTGATAAGCTAATTAAGCTGATTGCAAGCAATAGCCATGTGAGTTTTTTTACCGTGAACCAAGATGTTATGTTGTACGCCATGTATTGACCTCTAAATATTTCACACCTAATAACAATGCAATCATTGCAGCGGCAAGGATAAAAAAGACATTGGAATAATCTTTACCAGGAATTTTCTCTAGGTATTTAATAGGTTTTTTCTCTTTACGGTTAATATCCTCGATCGCCAATTGCAATGTTCTAGGATTTTCAGCTTCATACGCATTAAAAGGCGTTTTGAGTGTTTTAAAGAAGTCGTACAATTCGATTTCTGGCGGTAGCGCCTGATCTTCTTGTGGCTTATAGTTTTTATCGAAAATACTCAAACCACCGGGTTGTCGCAACACGATCCAATACAGGCTGATTTCTAATCGATCAAACCACTCACGAATTTTTTCTTGGGTATTGGCATCAATACGACCTGCACCATCAGACAGTAAAATCACTGCGCGTGAGCCCGAATTAGGTACTCGATCGAAAAGACCAGCACCAGAGGTCAGTCCACTCCCGATATTGGTTTGAAATAGCGCGTTACCCGCTGTGGCTCTAACGGCAGCGAGCACCGCTTCTTTGTTTTCTGTAAGTGGTAGCACGTGCATAGCAGAGTTACTAAAGGTGATTAAGCCTATCATGTCATTTTGGCGAGATTTTACAAATTCGGCTATTAAACGCGCAGCAGCAGCAGATTTTGTTTCACCAATGGCGGTCTCGGTAGTACCCGAGAAAGGGTCATCCATACTGGCACTTCGATCAAGTACCAAGCCAATTTGCGCACCAACACCGATACGTTCTACTTCTTGCTGTTGACTGTGGGGGGCGCTCAAGCCAATGATTGTGGCAGCAAGAATACATACGGCCAAAATCTTAAGAATAAACCCCACTAAGTTTGAAAGTGGGTCAGCAGGTAGCAAGTCTATCCATGAATAATGATGGGTATGGGCGCGCTGAAACACCAACGGCAATAATGCGAGAGGCAATAACCAAAGCAGGTATGGATGTGAGAATTCCATTAGTTAAGCACCCTTGCGCGTGGCGACGCTATCAGGAATCAAACCACGTTCGCAATCTCTACATTGCTTACAAAATACGCCTAGCCAAGCTAATTGTTCTTTGTTGTTGCGATTCGCTGTATTAGATTCAAAGAATACATGACGTGAGAGCTCGAAAAATTGAATTAACTCAGATTCAATACGTTTAAATGCAGGTTTTTTAAAAAACAGAGTCTCTAAATTATTACTAAACAAGGTGTAGCCAGCACTACTATTAAGCGCTTGATGAATGCTTGTTACTGCAGATTGAACCCCCTCATTTGTGTTGGGTGCTTTGCGTATGGTTTTAAAGGCTTGTGCAAATGGGCCACCCATGCGTGGTAACCAAGCATGTTTGCCTAACATATAGAGTAAGCCTAAAAGTGATACGACCAAGATAGTCAGCAATACTTTTAAACGTAATTGTTGTGGCGCCGCATCTAATAATAACGGACCTCTGTAACCACTCATGTCCGCTTCAATTTTGAC
>NCGC01000137.1 GCA_002281475.1 Methylophilales bacterium 28-44-11 | reverse complement strand
CAATTGGTACCGTTTAAATACCATTGGGCATGGGATAAATATTTAGCAGGGTGTGCCAATCACTGGATGCCCCAAGAGGTGTCTATGAGTCGTGATATTGCACAATGGAAAGACAGCACTGCATTGACCGACGATGAACGCTTGATTGTGAAGCGTAACTTAGGTTTTTTCACCACGGCTGATTCTCTGGCCGCAAATAATATTGTGTTAGGTACCTACCGCCACATTACCGCGCCTGAGTGTCGTCAATATCTTCTGCGCCAAGGATTTGAAGAGGCGATTCACACACATGCTTATCAATACATTGTGGAAAGTTTAGGATTAGATGAATCGGAAGTGTTTAATGCCTACCAAGAGGTCGCAAGTATTAAAGCCAAAGATGATTTCTTAATTCCTTTTATCAATACGCTGACTGACTCATCGTTTAAAACGGGTACACCAGAAGCCGATCAACAATTACTGCGTTCATTGATTGTATTTGCTTGCATTATGGAGGGCTTGTTTTTCTATGTTGGCTTTGTGCAAATTTTAGCGCTTGGACGCCAAAACAAAATGCAAGGTGCGGCAGAGCAGTATCAATATATTTTGCGTGATGAATCCATGCATTGCAATTTTGGTATTGATGTGATCAATACGATTAAGCTAGAAAATCCACATTTATGGACGCCAGAATTCCGTGATGAAATCAAAGCCTTGATGCAGCACGGGGTAGAGTTGGAGTACCAATACGCAGAAGCCACCATGCCGCGCGGCGTGTTAGGGTTGAATGCCACCATGTTCAAGGAATACCTGCGCTTTATCGCCAATCGTCGTTGCACTCAAATAGGCTTGGATATGTTGTATCAAGGTGCAACCAATCCATTTCCGTGGATGAGTGAAATGATGGATTTGAAGAAAGAAAAAAACTTTTTTGAAACGCGAGTGACGGAGTATCAAACAGGTGGTGCGTTAAGCTGGGATTAACAGGTCCCTATAGAAATAGATGGGCATGGCTGTGCAGGAGATGTATTTATCGTTGAAGTACTACACATTCTTCTACTGCCATGCCAGCCACTGCCCATTTAGCTTCGCTGCCTTTACCCCGGAGCGTGTATTGACCATTGCTCACAAAAAAGCCAGAAGTTACTTTTTGCGCAGGTAATTCAAGCATCGTGCCATCTGCCATCGTCACCGATGCGCTATAGAGTCTCTTTTGCATATAGTGCGTTCCGCCTCTGCCCCCTCTTACAATCGACACATACTTTTGATTTAAAACGACGTTTAATTGCGTGCCACCATCACATTGATATTGCATCACTGGATTGGGTGTTGGTGTCGTTGCACAGCCACTCACCAATAAGGCTAAACTAGTAATGAGTAGTAGTGAACGCCACTGCGTTGGTTGAACGATTAAGTATTTCATTGGGTTTCCTTACCTATGTCGTGATTCATTTAGGCAGCGTTTAAGTGCTGGCTAATGTAAGGCACCACGACAGCCGATAAGTTTATACTTGCATCAATGCTTTTCTGATTTCCATCTCATCGAGGCCTTTGCCAATCAACACAATCCGACTAATTGGCTCATCCTCCTCCCAACCTTCTAATAACGTAGGCGGATAGGGCGTAAAGTGGACAGCATGAATTGCCAAGGGTGCGGGTTGGTCTTCAGCATGAATAATGCCTTTTAATCGCAACAGGTGTTCGCCATACGTTTGACATAGCCATAATATTCTTGGTTTTAAGTCAGCCCAATTTAGCGGTTTGGGCATCGTCACGGTAAAGCTGGTGATGTCTTCGTCATGCGGCTTTTGTGGCAACATGCCACGCGGCCTGGCCGATTTAACAGGCGCACGTAACCAGCGTTGTGGTTCTGCTTGCTTGCCCGATGGGTCAAATAAACCAACATCAATGATAAATGCGGGGTCAATCTCGCCATGCAAAATCTTGTGTTGCGTGGCGCCTGGGTTGAGTGCTATGAGCTTTTCTTTGAGGCTATCAACCTGTTCTGCGCTTACTAAATCGGTTTTAGTAATCAGTAACACATCGGCCACAGCGGCTTGCTTGCGCGCTTCGGCATGCGTCTCTATTTGTTCGATGCCGTAAGCTGCATCAATCGTCACTACCACGGCATCTAGCCGATACACCGATTCAATCACAGGCTCATTAAGTAAATTACCAAGAATAGGACCAGGGTCAGCCATGCCAGTGGTTTCAATGACCAAACGATTAAATTGTGGAATTGCTTCCATCGCGCGCTTAAAGAACAAATCACGCATGGTGTCAGCTAACTCATTGCTTAGGGTGCAACATAGGCAGCCACTTTGTAATAGCACAGTATTGTCGGCAACATAGCTGCTCTCCACGTTTTGCGCCAAAATATGATCTAAACCAGCTTCACCCAGCTCGTTGATAATCACGGCAGTATCTTTCATGCCTTTATTGCTGAGCAGCTTGTTAAGTAGCGTCGTTTTGCCTGAGCCTAAAAAACCAGTGAGTAAAGTGACGGGAATGCGGTGATCCATAATGTAGGCTAAAAAAAGAGGTTAGTTAAAGGGATTGCTAAACATAAATAGGTGAAGTCAAAGAGTTAACACACTTGCTGATGGGCTGAGCACTCTAAACAAATCCCTTTGATATTGATGTCGATTGTCGACACCTGATATTTAGAAAGCAACGTGGGTGGGAAATGAGGTTCTAGTTCGTGTACGCAAGTGACTTTTCCGCACATTGTGCAATGTAAATGTGCGTGATGGTGATTGTTTGACATCATGATATTACTTGGTGGTAGAGGCGCATGCAGCTTATGTTGCTGAGAAAGCTGAAATTTCCACGCGCGGTTTTCACCAGAAATTTTATGCACCAAATGATGTTCAGTGAGCCAATCTAACACCCGATAAATTGTGACGCGGTCGATTTCTTTTTGGCCTGACAAACGTTCCAGAATCTCTGGATGACTCAAGGCGCTATCTGCCTCGGCTATGGTGTTGAGCACGGCAAGCCGTGCTTTGGTCGGCCTTAAACCAGCGTTGATGATTTGTTCTTGTGCAGTCATGTGAATAATTATGAACTACAGGACAGCATAGAACAACCCGCTTTGTGTCTTGCCCAGTCTGGTCGTTTTTCTTCAAAGCGTTCCATGCCGGCTTGCTCTGTATATGGATTGCGCAAAACTTGATGCAAAGTTTCTAATAAGCTGGTGTCATTATTCTCTGCTAAATCAATGGCTTGTTGCGCCAAATAGTTGCGTAATACATAGCGTGGATTATGGGTTTGCATTTGCGCAAGTCTTGCTTTTGGAGACTGTGATGAATGTAATATACGTTGAGCGTACTGACTAAGCCACTCAGTAAAGTCAGCACTGAAATTGGCGTAGCCTTGCTCGGTATAAAATGCAATTTTAAGAGTTTCAACTTGTGGTGCGTGAATATCAAGTTTCGCCAAGTGCGTAAAGAAAAGGGTCATGTCCACTTCTGCGCGCATCATCAGCTCAAAGCAACGGTTGACTAACTCTCCATCACCCTTTTGCCAATCACCCAACCCAAATTTACCCGCAAACGATTGCGTCAATTGAGTCACGTAAGTGCTGTCGTATTGTTCAATGGCAAGCGCCAAGCCATCAGTGTTTGGCAGAATAGTAGCAAGGGCGTCAGCCAAACGTTCCAAATTCCAACGACCAATATCGGGTTGGCGACCAAAACAATACCGTTTGCCTTGCGCATCTGTAGTGTTGGGTGTCCAGCCCGGATCAAAATTATCGATCCAGCCATAAGGCCCGTAATCAATGGTAAGACCAAGAATGGACATATTGTCAGTATTCATTACGCCATGCACAAAACCCACGCGCATCCAATGCGCAAGCATCACGGCTGTACGTTCACAAATTTCCATAAACCATGCATTGATGAGTTCGGGCGTTAATTGTTGATCTACCAATTTGTGGGGTTGTGATGCATACCAATCAGCAAAATCTCGGTCAATCGTAAACGTAATCAGCTGTTTAAGTAAATCCAACTCTCCGCGACTGGCAAGCATTTCAAAATGACCAAAACGTGTGAAGGAGGGGGCGACACGGCAAACAATGGCACCAGTTTCTAATTGCGGATGACCGTCGTAAAACATATCGCGGACTACTTGGTCACCTGTGGTGACC
>NCGC01000136.1 GCA_002281475.1 Methylophilales bacterium 28-44-11 | reverse complement strand
ACCCGCTTTAAAGGTGGCTATGGTGAGATGGCCAAAGGCATCAACAAAATGGTGGCTGGTCACATTGAGATGAACCAAAAAGCAATCCAAGTAGTTAAAGCCTTTGGTGAAGGTAACCTAACAGTTCCGCTAGAGCAATTCCCAGGTAAAAAAGCATTGGTCAACGAAGCGATTGAACAAGTACGTGCAAATATCCAAGCACTTGTTTCAGATGTCGATCGATTAGCGCAATCCGCAGTAAATGGTCAACTTTCTACCCGTGCAGATGCAAGCAAGCATCAAGGTGATTTTTATAAAATTGTACAAGGCGTTAACTACACTTTAGATGCTGTCATCACACCTCTCAACATGGCTGCAAAATATGTAGAAGATATTGCGAAAGGCCACATTCCAACCAAAATTTCAGAGACATATAACGGTGACTTTAATACCATTAAAAACAATCTCAATACTTGTATTGATGCGGTAAATGCATTGGTTGAGGACACCTCGATGCTTGCACAATCTGCGTTAGATGGCAAGCTATCCACACGTGCAGATGCCAATAAACATCAAGGTGATTTCCGTAAGATAGTAGAAGGTGTCAATGCAACATTAGACGCAGTCATCACGCCACTGAACATGGCCGCGGAATACGTGGAAAATATCTCTAAAGGCAATATTCCAGACAAGATAACAGAGCAATACCAAGGCGACTTCAATCATATTAAAGATAATTTGAATACGTGTATTGCGGCAGTTAATCGTCTCGTAGGGGATGCCGGCATGCTTGCTAATGCGGCAGCAGATGGTCGAGTGACCACACGTGCAGATGCCCAACAACATCAGGGTGATTACCGCAAAATTGTTGAGGGCATGAACGAAACCCTGGACATGATTGTGACACCGATTACGACAGTTAAAGTTGCAGCAGAAACCATCAATACTGCGGCCAAAGAAATTGCGCAAGGCAACTCTGATCTTAGCCGTCGCACAGAAGAACAAGCGGCCAACCTTGAAAAAACAGCTTCTAGCATGGATGAGCTTTCAAGCACAGTGAAACAAAACGCCGACAACGCCAAACAAGCCAATCAACTTGCCATTACTGCCTCAGATGTGGCCGTCAAAGGTGGTAAAGCAGTAAGTGAGGTGGTCAATACTATGAGTGCCATTAATGACAGTGCACGCAAAATTGAAGATATTATCTCTGTCATTGACGGTATTGCATTCCAAACCAATATATTAGCGCTTAACGCTGCTGTTGAAGCAGCGCGTGCTGGAGAACAAGGCCGTGGATTTGCGGTGGTCGCGGGAGAGGTGCGTAATTTAGCCCAACGTTCAGCCAGTGCTGCCAAAGAAATTAAAGAATTGATCACCGATTCTGTGAATAAGACAACTGAAGGTACAAGGCAGGTAGAAACAGCTGGAGAGTGTCATCAGTGAAACATGTGGCAGATATTATTGCTGAAATATCAGCGGCCTCTCAAGAGCAAAGTGTCGGTATTTCACACATCAATGACGCCATTATTCGCATGGATGACACGACACAGCAAAACACCGCTTTGGTTGAGCAAGCTGCGGCTGCCGCTGAATCATTGATGGAACAAGCGGATGAACTCATGAATACCGTCAGTGTGTTTAGCATTGAAGGCGTTGCATCAGCACCTCGTAGCGTGCCAGTTCGCAGTGTCACCAGTGTGCCACGCAACAAGCCTAGCAAGGTAGTGAGCAAACCACCGGTAGCACAAAGTTATGCAAAAACAGGTACAGACGATGCTGATTGGGCAGAGTTTTAAATTAGGCAAGATTTAAGCAATCCATAAGGAATTAAAATGAAACTAACTGTTGCGAAAAAAATGATGTTGCTAGTGCTAATTAGCGTCTTGGGTTTAGTTGGGCTAGCGGCAATTGGTCAATACCAGTTACAGACGGTATTTGATAAGACTAACTTCGCTAATCAGAACAGCCTGCCAAGCATCTTAAAGATGGCAGAGATTCGCTACAAATTCAATGTGTTACGTGTACGTGTCTCTAACCATACCATGATCACGCAACCGGAAAAAATGCAGGAAGTAGAGAATGCAATTAAAGAATTAGAAACAGAGTTGAAGGAAAAATTGGCTGCATACGAAGCACTAGTGGTTGATGAGAAAGACAAGGCATTGTTGGCAGAAGATAAAGCCAGTTTAGAGGTTTACTTTGAGCGCATGCAACCTATTCTTAACGCTTCAAGAATGAACAAAAAAGATGCTGCACGTGAGCTCTATATTGCAATTCGCGCACCTGCCGAACAAGCCAACGAGCATGTCTCCAATCACATTGCCTATAACAAGGAATTGGCTAAGGCACATGTAGATGAGGCCACCGCTGTTAAGAGCGCCTCAGCGACAATTACTCTAATTGCTGCATTGTTGGTGGTGTTGGCTACATTGGGGCTTGGTTACTACATTACGCGTAATCTGTTAAAACAATTGGGTGGTGAACCTTCAGAGGTTGTCGATATTGCTAACAGCATTGCCAGTGGTGATTTGAACCGCCCAATTGCAGTGAATGCAGGCGACACATCAAGTTTGATGGCCTCTATGCACCAAATGCAACAGACTTTAAAAAATGTGATTGAAGAACAAAGCCATATGGCTGCTGAAAATAAGGCAGGCAATATCGACGCAGTGATTAATACCGCTGTGTTCCAAGGCAGCTACAAAACCATGGCAGAAAATGTCAATTACATGGCGGCCAACCAAGCCGATGTGATGCGTAAAGTCACAGCGTGTATTGCCGAGTTTTCAAAAGGTAATTTTAATGCGCCATTAGAAAATTTTTCTGGTAAACGCAAATTTATCAACGAGAGTGTTGAGCTATTGCGTAGCAACATTCAAACCTTTATTGCCGATATGCAAGAAATGTCTAAACAACACGATGCCGGTGAAGTAGATATGTACATCGAAGCAGAAAAATATGCAGGTGCATATGCAGAGATGGTCAACAACGTCAACAGCATGGTGCATGCACACGTGCAAGAAAAAGACGAGATGATTCAGGTGATGAAGTTGCTAGGGGATGGCAACTTTGCAGTAGAAATTCAGCAATACCCAGGTAAAAAAGCAGAAATCAACAAAAACTTGGATCGTCTGCAAGGCAAACTCAAAGGCATCTTGGAATCTGTGAAATGGGTAACCGAAGAGCACACCAAAGGCAACATTGATATGTCCTTGCACGCGCATATGTTCAAAGGCGGTTTCTCTGAAATTGCAGCCGCGGTGAATACGATTGTGGGTGGTCAGATGGACATGACAGAAAAAGCTTTAGCCTGCGTCAAACAGTTTGGTGAAGGTAACTTTGACGCACAGTTGGAAAAATTTCCAGGTAAAAAATCTTATGTGAATGAAGCCATTGAACAAGTACGTGTGAATTTAAAAGCCTTAAATGCAGATGCACAAATGCTGGCAGATGCCGCAAAAGAAGGACGCATTAGCGTACGTGCCGATGTGACACGTCACCAAGGCGATTTCCGCAAGATTGTAGAAGGTGTGAATGAAACACTGGAAATGATTGTGGGCCCGATTATCACAGTGAAATCAGCTGCGGATGCAATTAATACAGCAGCCAAAGAAATTGCCCAAGGCAACTCTGATTTAAGCCGCCGTACTGAAGACCAAGCCAGCAGCCTAGAAAAAACAGCTTCTAGCATGGATCAACTCGCTGGTACCGTAAAACTCAACGCAGAGAACGCAAAACAAGCTAATCAGCTAGCCCTGGCATCATCCAGCGTAGCTGTTAAAGGTGGCGAGGCGGTTGGACAAGTGGTGAACACCATGAGTGCCATTAACGAGAGCGCACGCAAAATTGAAGACATTATTTCTGTCATTGATGGCATTGCCTTCCAAACCAATATTTTAGCGCTTAACGCTGCGGTTGAAGCCGCACGTGCAGGAGAGCAAGGTCGTGGTTTTGCGGTGGTGGCTGCCGAGGTCAGAAACTTGGCACAACGTTCCTCTACTGCGGCAAAAGAGATTAAAGAATTGATTACGGATTCTGTGAATAAAACCACAGAAGGTACCAAACAAGTGGAAATGGCAGGGGACACCATGCAAGAAATTGTGGCTTCTGTGCGCCGTGTATCAGACATCATTGCGGAAATTGCAGCAGCGTCTAGTGAACAAAGTGTGGGGATTGCACAAGTTAACGAGGCCATCATGAAGATGGATGACGTGACACAGCAAAATACAGCATTGGTGGAAGAAGCTGCAGCGGCTGCGGAATCACTGATGGAACAAGCAGATGAGCTGACACAAACTGTGAGTGTATTTAGCTTGGAAACACAGCAACAAACGTATGCCACGACCTATTTGAAAGTCAGTAATGGTTAAGCAGTCTTTTTCCAAAGTTTGTTTAACCCAGAAGTAGTAGTTAATAGTAGATGTAGTAATTAATAGTAGTTGTAGTAGAAGTAAACAAGCGCGACTGAAGTTTGGGTTGCTCATTTTGAAGTGTGAATGTTGATATTAGGAGAAATAAAATGGCTGTAATTGATCGAGTATTAATTGGTGAAGGCTTAGTCATCGAAGAACGTCCAGATGGTTCTGGCCTTGATTTGAAAAATGTGGCGCACATTGACTTAGTCATGGGCCCACGCGGTAGCGCTGCAGAAGACGCATTTTGTCGTACGCTCACCGACCAAAAACAAGGAGTAAATGGTTTATTGGCGATTGCAGCGCCAAACATGATGGTCAAACCTAACACAGTAATGTTTAACAAAGTGACGATTAAAGATGGTCGTCAAGCTGTGCAAATGTTTGGTCCAGCTCAACGCGGTGTCGCAATGGCCGTGATGGAGTGTGTTGAAGACGGTACGATTCCTCTAGAAGAAGCAGATGACGTGTTTATTTGCGTAGGTGTGTTCATTGACCACAACGCAGACATGGACGATCGCATTCAAGATTGGAACTATCGCGCAACAAAAATGGCAATCAAAAGTGCAGTAGCACGTGAGCCAAAAGCAGCTGAAGTATTGAAACATTACAAAGAAGCATTACATCCATTTGCTGCTACAAAAAGCCGTCGCGTAGAAGATCATGCTTATGCTTTAGCAATTGAGCAAATGAAATCACGTAATCCATTGACACCAAAACCAACGGTGGTCGATGCGGCTGACAAAGCTTTAGATCAAATGAAACAACGTAAAGGTCTAGTTTCACAAGACTAATGGTAGTGAGTTCAATCATCAGTAAGCAATCTTAGGCTACATAGCCTTTGATTGCGCACTGTGATGGTTGGGCATTCAACATCTGGTGTGATGTTGTTAACAGATGATTATGTGATGAAAGTACGCAATGTTAAAAGAAAAATACCAAGATGATCGGGAGTTTGAATTTACCTCACACGATTTTGAACGTGTCCGTAAACTCATTTATCAGCACGCTGGGATTTCACTCTCAGACGCTAAAACTGACATGGTATATAGCCGCATTGGCCGTCGATTACGTGCTGTGGGCCAAGATTCTTTGGTGTTCTGCAGCGTCGACAGGGGAAGAGCCGTATACCATTGCCATGACTGCCTGTGAGGCGTTTGGCACGCTCAAACCACCTGTAGAAATCTATGCAACAGATATCGATACCAACGTGCTCGCCACAGCCTCAAAAGGGGTATATCCCTATGAGCGTGTGAGCAAGTTATCTGAAAAAAGGCGTAGAGAGTTCTTTCAAAAAGGCACTGGCCAAAA
Source organism: Methylophilales bacterium 28-44-11 (assembly GCA_002281475.1). GTDB lineage: Bacteria > Pseudomonadota > Gammaproteobacteria > Burkholderiales > Methylophilaceae > Methylophilus. The sequence continues at coordinate 3,791 of NCGC01000136.1, read as the reverse complement.
CGAAGGTAGTGTACGAGTTCGTAACGAATTAAGAAGTTTAATTACCTTTAGCCAATTAAACCTGCTGGATGATCAATGGCCTATTAAAGAGCCATTTGACGCCATCTTTTGTAGAAATGTCATGATTTATTTTGACAAGCCAACACAAACCAAAATCCTGAGCCGATTTGTTCCGCTCATGAAACCACACACCTTATTATTTGCTGGGCATTCAGAAAACTTCTTATATGTCTCGAACGCGTTACAGTTATTAGGTAAGACCGTGTATCAAGTTAAAAATGTGGCCAGCACTCCGCGTACCGCAGTAAAACATGGAGCGACGGTATGACTGTGATGCATGAAGAAGTTTCTACTACCCTATATTACGACCGTACATTTGATATTGATGCGGCCAAGATTTCACCGGGTGAATATTACTATACCGATAAAAATATGCTGATTGTCACAGTGCTTGGATCGTGTGTATCTGCGTGCATTCGCGATACCTTCAGTGGCATTGGCGGCATGAATCATTTTATGCTGCCAGATGGTGCCAAGTCAGATAGAGACAACCCAGTGTCAGAATCAATGCGCTACGGTACCTACGCAATGGAAGTATTGATTAACCAATTGTTGCGTAACGGCGCACGCCGCGAAAATTTAGAAGCCAAAATCTTTGGTGGTGGCAATGTGCTCAGAAGTTTCACTACCAACAATGTGGGCGACCGCAACGCGGATTTTGTGAAACGTTATTTAAAAGATGAAGGTATCCGAGTGACAGGGGAAGACCTGTTGGATATTTACCCTAGAAAAGTATACTTTTTTCCAAAAACGGGAAAAGTATTGGTGAAGAAATTGAAACAATTGAATAACTACACCTTGGTGAAACGTGAAGAAGCTTACTCAAGCAAACTTAAAACCAATGATGTGGGCGGTGAAGTAGACTTGTTCTAGTCATATAACAACGATTCGCTAGAGAAAATAAAATGAAAACCAAAGTCTTAGTGATTGATGATTCTGCGCTAATCCGTAGCTTACTGACGGAGATGATAAACCAGCAGAAAGATTTGGAAGTGGTGGGTGCTGCACCAGATCCACTGATCGCGCGCGAAATGATCAAACAACTCAACCCAGATGTATTAACGCTAGACGTTGAAATGCCGAAAATGGATGGTTTGGATTTTTTAGAGAAGTTAATGCGGTTACGGCCCATGCCTGTGGTGATGGTATCCACACTGACAGAGCGTGGCTCAGAAATTACATTACGTGCTTTAGAGTTAGGTGCAACTGATTTTGTCACCAAACCTAAAACAGCCATTTCTGAAGGCATGCGTGAGTACTCCGATATTATTGCCGATAAAATTCGTACAGCAGCCAAAGCTAAAATTGCATGCTTGCAACGCTCAGCGAAACCTGCGGCGCAAGGTGAAACATTGGGGATGTTAAAAAACCCGCTCATCAGTAGTGAAAAGCTCATCATCATTGGTGCTTCTACGGGAGGCACAGAAGCCATTAAATCATTCTTATTACAAATGCCTTCAGATTGTCCAGGTATTTTAATCACCCAACATATGCCTGCTGGCTTTACAAAATCATTTGCCAACCGTCTAGATTCGTTGTGCAAAATATCAGTGAAAGAAGCTGTGGATGGTGAGCGCGTGTTGCCTGGTCATGCTTATATTGCCCCTGGTGATAAGCATCTATTGCTCGGCCGAAGCGGTGCAAACTATGTGACTAAATTAAGCGATGCTGAACCCGTCAATCGGCATAAGCCTTCTGTAGATGTGCTATTTGATTCAGCAGCGATTAACGCGGGTAAAAATGCCATCGGGGTCATTTTAACGGGCATGGGTAAAGATGGCGCAGCTGGCATGGCCAGAATGCGCGAAGCGGGCTCTTTTAATTACGCGCAAAATGAAGAGAGTTGCGTGGTCTATGGTATGCCAAGAGAGGCTGTTGCACATGGTGGAGTAGATGAGGTGGCTCACTTAACCGAGTTGCCAAAAATGGTACTGACTTACTTGACTGAGAACAGCACGCGGTCATTGCGCGTTTAGAAAAAAATTGGTCGTCATTGCATAAACAAATATGTATTTTTAGATGTAATTGAAGGTTTAGTTTCAGGATTGTTTGCCGATAATATAGGTAGGCAGATAGACTGCATTACAAACTTATTTAACGAATAGATGTGACGGAGTAAGAGATGGCAAATCCCAATATGAAATTTTTAGTGGTCGATGATTTTTCTACTATGCGTAGAATTGTCCGCAATTTACTGAAAGAGCTAGGCTACAGCAATGTAGAGGAAGCCGAAGACGGTGCAATTGGTTTAAGTAAATTAAAGGGCGGTGATTTTGATTTTGTCGTCTCTGATTGGAATATGCCGAATATGGATGGCTTGACCATGTTGCAAAACATTCGCGCTGACCCAGCACTTAAACATTTGCCAGTACTCATGGTGACTGCAGAGGCTAAAAAAGAGAACATTATTGCGGCTGCAGGCGCAGGGGCCAACGGTTATGTGGTTAAACCATTTACCGCAGCCACACTCGACGAAAAGCTATCTAAAATATTTGAGAAGCTTGAGAAAGCTGGAGCTTAAATATGAAGGCGCAAACAATCAATAAAAACAAGCCGCAACCAGAAATCATGCCACATATTCCAGCCCATGATGAAATGTTAAGCCGCATTGGGCACGTGACACGCGCTTTGCATGACAATTTAAGTGGCTTGGGCTTTGATAAGATGTTGGAGCAAGTGGCCTCTGAAATTCCAGATGCGCGTGACCGCTTAAATTATGTAGCGCGTATGACTGAACAAGCGGCAGAACGTGTGTTAAATGCTACTGATGAAGCAAATCCATTGCAAACAGAAATGGCGACTACTGCTACTGCTCTAGAAAAACGTTGGACTGAGGTGATGGAAAGGCCATCGCTTAAGTCTGAATATAATGCGCACGTTCAAGATACCATTGCATTTTTAAAGTTGACAGATAAAAACACGGCAGCCACTAAAGCGTTGTTGATGGATATTATGATGGCGCAAGACTTTCAAGACTTAACGGGTCAGGTCATCAAAAAAATCACTACACTGGCACAGGAGTTAGAAAAACAACTAGTACAAGTATTGGTGGATTTTTCACCGCCTGTACACAAAAAAGAAGACGACTCACTGATGAACGGCCCACAAATTGATCCAGTGAACACGGTGGATGTGGTAGCCAGCCAAGAGCAAGTGGATGATTTGTTGGATAGTTTAGGGTTCTTGTGGTAGCCAGCCAAGAGCAAGTGGATGATTTGTTGGATAGTTTAGGGTTCTAATTTAATATTACTTGCTTCTGCTGAGTGACTTAATAGCCAACCCTCACCACTGCAGGTAGGGTTGCTAACTCTTCATCTAAATACAAGCGACCTTTAGTAATAAAGGCAAATCCACTGCCGCAATCTAAAGAGAATGAACCACTAGAGCCGGGTTGCGCATCCAATATGGTGTGCATATTTTCGGCAAAGGTAAAATGGCTGTCTCCCACATAAAAAGTGGCTTTTTGTTCAGTACCCAGAACGCCCAGCACGACATCCGATGGACTCGGATGAAACTCATTTTTTGGCATACATAACGGGCCACTACCTTCGCAGCAACCACCAGACTGTAAAAATATGATCTCTCCATGCTCTGCCACTAATTTGTCTATCAGCGCTATTGCAGGGGGGGTAGCAGATACACGTTCAGCCATCTTTCATTCTCCAAAACTCAAGGTCACACACAAACGGTGAAATTTACATGATGTTTAAATAAAGAGGGGCGAGTAAACT
>NCGC01000135.1 GCA_002281475.1 Methylophilales bacterium 28-44-11 | reverse complement strand
TGTATTAAATGACCAGCCGATAACACTGTTTGCCCGAGCGTTATATCTTCTCCTGCAAGGCGCACATTTGCAGCCTTTTTAGGCAGATCAGCCATCGTCAATAAATTTCCTTCCACACGCGTACGCTCTTGCATGACCACAGTATCTGCACCTAAGGGAATCACACCACCGGTCATGATACGTAAACATTCACCAGAGGTAATCGTGCCTTGAAATGGTTTTCCTGCAAATGCAGTACCCACAATATGCAGTTGTTGCGCGCCGTCATTATGCATAAACGCAAATCCATCCATCGCAGAGTTATCATGGTTAGGTACATTGACTGGCGATATCACATGTTGGGCAAGCACGCGGCCAAAACTGGCATGGATTGACAACATCTCTGTATCGGTGACCGCATGTAAGTATTGTTGAATGTAGTTTTTTGCTTGGTCCACAGACATGGCATTCGGATCATAATCTTCCATACAACTTGGGTTGGCAATAAGTTCGGTTAGGCTAGGTGTGGTCATGATTTGCTTGTTGGGATAGGTAAAAAATTGTGCTGAATAAAGTCTGCAATGGCTTCTGTGGCATTTAATGCAAACACTGGTAAATGTGCCTCTAATGGCTGGTCACTGGCAATAGCGATGATTTGTTTGTCATGCGTCGCTAACAGTGGTTGTGCAAGGCTAGGTCTAAACACTTCTATCTTAGGTATGCTGGCTTGCTTAAAGCCCTCTACCAGAATTAAATCAGCATAATGTGGGTTGAGTTCCGCAATTAAGTAATGCAAATCTGCTTCATCACTTGCGTCAGGGGTGCGGTCCATTTCTGTCACTAGCGCCCAGCGTTTACCTGACGCTATCAGGGTTTGTACTGCACCGGCTTCACGAATATGAAAGCTATCTTTACCAGGATAATCAATATCAAATTGATGATGCGCATGCTTTATTACTGACACGCGAATATGCCGAGATGCCAGTACCGGAATTAAGCGTGTAATCAGTGAAGTTTTACCTGCGTTGCTACTTGAAGCACAAATACCTAATAAAGGAATGTCCGATGTCATACAGACTTTTCAAGTTGAGCGAGGTCATCAAGGGTGTTGAGGTTGGTAAATGCGTCAATGTCGTCAAAATTCACCTCAATGTAGTGGAGTGACTGTTGCCATGCACTCACCTTACGCATGCCTAGCTCAATCGATGATTTGAGTGAAGGCAGGGTAGAGGTTTTGCATAGGCTGATCACGGGGTGAGCATGTCCATCACTTTTGGCAACGGCAATGTCTGCACTAGACTCTGTTAATGCTTGTAATAACCGACTTGTAATATTGTTTGGTAGATACGGGACATCGCATGGGACCGTGAATAAATAGGGATGATTGGCTTGTAACATGCCAATATAAAAACCAGCCAGTGGACCAATAAAATCAGCTTGGACATCCGAAATCACGGGAAAGCCGAAGGATTGATAAACCGATAACTCTCTGTTGGCATTGATGAAGATTTCACTGACTTGCGGCTGCACGCGTTCGATGACATGTTGCACTAAAGGTTTGCCATGTAACGAGACCAATCCTTTGTCTATGCCACCCATGCGTGTGGCACGGCCACCGCATAAAATCACCGCAGAAATGGTCATTACCCACCTGTATGAGACATAAATCGTATCACCGCAGGGGCGGCCCGTTTTAAGTCAAAATCGTGCCCCTTGGGTTTGATGCGCATGCTATTCATAATCGCGTCGATAATGGGTTGATCATCATTTGGATGCATACGCATTAAGGGCATCAATTCAACTTTATCTTCATGACCTAAACATAAAAACAATTCACCCTTACAACTAATGCGCACACGATTGCAACTTTCACAAAAATTGTGAGAGTGGGGGGAAATAAAACCGATTTTTGTAGCAGTGTTGGCCACTTGCCAATAACGTGCTGGCCCACCAGAATGATGGGTGCTAGGTAAAAGTGTGTACTTGCTTTGCAGTCTTTTGAGTGTGTCTTGATTGGTAATAAATGTGCTATCGCGTGCATGATTCACATCACCCAAAGGCATTTCTTCAATAAAGCTAATATCTATATTTTTATGCACGGCAAATGCTACTAAATCTTCAGCTTCATCATCGTTAATCCCACGCATCAACACGGTATTGAGTTTAATGCCATCAAATCCAGTATTGATGGCTGTCTGTAATCCATCAAGTACTTGTGTTAAATCACCCGTGCGCGTTATTTGCTTAAATCGATCAGCTTGCAAGCTATCTACAGAAACGTTAATACGTTTCACTCCAGCTGCTTTAAGGGCAAGAGCATGTTTTGCTAACTGACTTCCGTTAGTGGTAAGCACTAACTGATCCAACCCGGAGAGTTGCCCAACTTCTTCAAATAACCATAGTGCATTCTTACGGACCAAAGGCTCACCACCTGTAATACGTACTTTGTTGACGCCAAGTTGTACAAATATACGCACAATGCGTGCGCATTCTTCTAAACTGAGTACTTCATCCCGCGACAAAAATGTCATGTCTTCACTCATACAATATTGACATCGAAAGTCGCATCTGTCCGTAATCGACAGACGAATATAATCGACTTGACGACCAAATTGATCTATCAGTTTTCGAGAAGTGTTTGCATGAATAGTCATTGCGCTAATGGTTTTAATGAAAATACATCAAAAAAGGAACAAGCCTATATTCTATGCGCTTTTTTGCCTTTAACAAGCCTTTGATTAGGTATATGATTATGGCGTTATTTCAGATAAATCGAAGCTTGGGGAATGTTTTGACAACCGTACTAACTCCACAATTACATGCGAGGATTGATGCGCAAATTCAAGCACATCGTCATATGCCAGGTGCCTTATTGCCTGTATTGCATGCTATACAAAATGATTTAGGGTATGTTCCCGAAGAAGTCTATCCTCAAATTGCCCATGCTTTGGCATTGTCTGTGGCAGAGGTGCATGGTGTGGTGACTTTTTATCATCACTTTAGAAGACACCCCGTTGGCAAACATGTGTTGCAGATTTGTCGTGCAGAATCTTGCCAAGCCATGGGTGCTGAACAATTAGAAGCACACGTAAAATCGACACTTGGCATTGATTTTCACCAAACTACAGCAGATGGTGCGATTACATTAGAGCCAGTGTACTGTTTAGGAAATTGCGCTTGTTCCCCTGCGGTGTTGATGGATGAGGAACTGCATGGCCGAGTCGATAGTCAAAAAATTAATACCATTATTGATGAAGCAAGGTTGAGCATATGATAAAGATTTATGTTCCTCGTGATTCTACTGCCTTGTCTTTGGGCGCAGACAAAACCGCTGCAGCCATCGCGGCTGAAGCACAAAAACGCAATATTCAAATTGAGCTAATACGCAACGGTTCACGTGGTTTATTCTGGCTAGAACCATTTGTAGAAGTGGCTACAGAGAAAGGCCGCGTTGCTTTTGCGCCAGTGCAGCCCAAAGATGTACCTGGATTATTTGACGCGGATTTCTTGCATTCTGCAGCACACCCGCTTTATTTAGGTTTAACTGAGGAATTAAGCTGGCTAAAAAAACAACAGCGCTTAACCTTTGCGCGCGTGGGCATCACAGACCCAGTGTCATTACAAGATTACATTGCACATGATGGCTACAAAGGTTTAGCTAATGCACTCAACATGTCTGGTGCAGACATTGTAAAAGTGGTGACAGATTCTGGCTTACGTGGTCGTGGTGGTGCAGCATTCCCAACCGGTATCAAATGGAATACGGTACTTAACGCGCCAGCGGAACAAAAATATATCGTATGTAATGCCGACGAGGGTGACTCAGGCACGTATTCTGACCGCATGGTGATGGAAGACGACCCCTATGTGTTGATCGAAGGCATGACCATTGCGGGTGTTGCGGTGGGTGCTACTCAAGGCTATATCTATTTACGCAGCGAATATCCGCATGCGCTGAAAGTGCTGACTGAGGCGATTGAAAAAGCAACCCAAGCTGGATACTTAGGCGACAATATTTGTGGTTCAGGCAAGGCATTTCATTTAGAAGTGCGCCGTGCCGCTGGCGCTTATGTATGTGGCGAAGAGACTTCATTGCTTGAAAGCTTGGAAGGTAAGCGTGGTCTAGTGCGTTTTAAACCGCCGCTCCCCGCTATTGAAGGTTTATTTGGCAAACCAACAGTTGTGAAC
>NCGC01000134.1 GCA_002281475.1 Methylophilales bacterium 28-44-11 | reverse complement strand
TTATCCATAAGCAAATAAAACCTTATTGCGATAACTCGGCCGCATCTACCACTACTTTGAACAGTTGTAGTTCTTGTTGGGTTTTTACCGTTTCACCTACTGCAATTTGATTACGTTTGCCAGGGGCTACTCCATTGATAATCATGGGTCTGCTTTGTGCAATCGGACGACCTGTTTTAGCATCATATTTAATGACGCGCACTTGTACCCGACCGATGGGTACAGAAGTTGCATTTTGCACCACCGCAAACACCGTGCCATTGCTGTCTGCCATTGGCCCCGATTGAATATATTTGCTGGGGTTTCTAGGTAAATCAAGTTTAACTGCGCGCGCACTTGCTTCTTTACCAATATCAGAATTGGATCCAGCTGCCACTTGATAGTGTTTTAATGCTGCGTCTGTCTGTCCACGGCCCTCTGCAATTTGCCCTAATAATGCATGCCCTGGTGCTGTGGGCAAAAGCTGATTAGCACGTGTCAAAAAGGCCTCGGCCTCCGCTTTTTTACCCATATTAAACAAGGCAATGCCACTTTGAATATGTGGCTTAAAGTAATCCGGTTGCATCTTGATGGCTTTGCCATAGTAGGTCAAAGCCTCCGATGATTTTTTTTGAGTCAAAGCAATATCACCTAACAACTCTTGAAATCTCGCTTCTCTTGGCTCTCCTGCAATCCCTTGATTTGCCAATTTCGTTGCGGTGGCAGTGTCGCCTTTTTTAAGTGCTACTACTGCATCATCGTAAGCTTTATAAGCGGGTTGAGTGGCTTTTAACTTACTCACTTTTTGCGCGTACATTTCTTTGCCCATATCACCACCAGCGCCTAACTTAGCTAAGGTTTCAATGTTGGCATCCACGCGCGCTTGTGATGGGGGATGGCTTGCAAACAAGCCTGTAATAAAATCACTTTGCTTACCTTCACTTAAACGCACAAACGTCTTTTGCAAGGAGACGGCGGCACTGGGATCATAGCCAGCTTTTTTCATATACTGCATGCCATAGAAATCCGATTCAGATTCAGCATCACGACCATACTTACTGGTGGCTAATTGCGCACCAAGTTGCGCACCACCGACAATCAAATTGGCATAATCGGTATTTTGCGCACCAATACCCACTGCAATCATGGCACCTTGTAACAGGATACCTCGCTCCATATTTTTTGCACCGTGTCTTGCTGCTGCGTGCACTATCTCATGGCCCATCACGGCCGCCAACTCGGCTTCGCTGTTTAACTCGTAAAGCAGACCACGATTAAACGCGATTTTACCGCCTGGCATTGCCCATGCATTCGGTACGGAATCATTCAGCACCACAAATTCATAAGGCAAATCTGGGCGATCGGACACTGCGGCTAAGCGTTTGCCTATTCCTTGCACATACGTCGTCAGTTCAGGGTCAATCACATAGTCACCGCCTTGTGATTGTCGCGCTGGTGAGTAGTTTTGTGTACCAATCGAAATCTCTTGTGCTTGCGATACAAATTGGAACTCCGATTTTTTGGTCACAGGATTGGTGCCACATGCAGTGACCGTTGAGAGTGTTAATATCGCCACCCATTTCAATGTAAATTTCATCCTGCTCCCTTTTCTGCCTTAACTATTTATTTCAAAAATTACGTTTCGATGCCAATGACTATGTAATAACAGTGGGTGCTTCTCGTCCAGTGTTTTCTTTTAATTGCGATAGTTGCAAACTTATTTGAATCATCTCGCCCAATGCCACTTGTGCATCCAAATGGTGTTGTGTTGTATCGGGCTCATACGCCTCAAGATAAATACGAATGGTCGCTCCCTCCGTGCCTGTGCCAGACAATCTAAACACTATTCTAGAACCACATTCAAATAAAATACGAATACCTTGCCCTGTGCTGACTGAGCCATCTACCGGATCCACATAGCTAAAGTCATCGCATTGCGCTACCTGATAACGGCCAAATTCACGACCTGGCAACGACTTAAATTGTGTCTTCAAATGTGTCATGACAGCATTGGCTTGCTCGGTCGGAATACCTTCAAAGTCGTGACGCGAGTATACGTTACGTCCATATTCGGCCCAATGCGCTTTCACGATTGCTTCAACACTTTGTTTTTTAGCGGCAACAATATTTAACCAGCACAACACTGCCCACAAACCATCCTTTTCACGCACATGATTAGAACCAGTACCAAAACTCTCTTCACCGCATAATGTGACTTTATTGGCATCCATTAAATTGCCAAAAAATTTCCATCCAGTGGGTGTCTCAAAACAAGGGATATTCATTTTTTGCGCCACGCGATCGACTGCACCACTGGTCGGCATAGAACGCGCGACACCGCTCAATCCTTGTTGATAGGCAGGAATCAAGTGCGCATTGGCTGCAATGATAGCCAAACTGTCGGATGGGGTGACAAAGAAGCCTTTTCCTAAAATCATATTACGATCCCCATCACCATCAGAGGCCGCTGCAAACTCTGGTGCATCTGTTCCATAGACAATCTTCACTAACGCATCTGCATAGGTTAAGTTGGGGTCAGGATGACCACCCCCAAACGTTTCTGATACCACGCAGTTCATTAAACTATGTGCAGGTGCCCCCAAGCGATTGATTAATAATTCGCGAGCATAAGGTCCAGTGACTGCATGCATCCCATCAAACTTAATGCTAAAGCCATCAGAAAATAGATTACGTATGGCAGCAAAATCAAACATACTTTCCATTAAATCTGCGTAATCACGCACAGGGTCAATCACTTCTACGCTAAAACCATCAAAATGCGTGAGTCCAATCGTATTTAAATCTACCGCAGGTAAGGAGAGTAATTTGTATTGTTGAATCGTTTTCGATTTTTCAAATATCGACTCGGTAATTTTTTCTGGCGCAGGTCCACCATTCGGGGTGTTGTACTTAATCCCAAAATCTTCATCTGGTCCAGCTGGATTATGGCTTGCCGATAATATAATGCCGCCCAAGGTGTGATATTTGCGGATGATATGCGATGCCGCGGGAGTAGAGAGAATACCCCCCTGCCCCACCAATACCTTAGCAAACCCATTGGCAGCCGCCATTTGAATAATCACTTGAATCGCCTGCGCATTAAAGTAGCGCCCGTCTCCACCAAGCGTGAGTACACTGTTATTCGCAATCTCCAAGGTATCAAAAATACTCTGCACAAAGTTTTCTAAGTAATGTGTTTTCTGAAAAACCTTCACTTTTTTGCGTAATCCAGAAGTACCAGGTTTTTGATCTAAAAATGGCGAAGTATTGACTAAACGCACTTGCATCGGGGTTCCTTACGTGAATGATTAACACAGAATATAAATCAAGTTTAAACGAATCACAATTACAAACATGGTTTTATCTAAGCTCTAGCTAAATATACTTGGAATGCAGATTGCGACCAAGCTGTTCACTTTGCCAAGCGAATGTATTGGTCACTGCAGATGCAGTGACATTAGTCGCCGGTGTTTTTGCAATGAAGGGTATGATTGACTTATCGCAATTCAACACAACGGATGATTCGCTAACATCGTTGCAAGGAGATTACAGATATGCAAACCAAGCCAACGATACCACCAATGCCTGCATCAGAGTTATCCGCTATTCATCAGTTGTGGAGTGCCTGCAATTATCTATCCGCAGGGATGATTTACTTGCAAAGCAATCCTTTACTCAAAACGCCGCTTAAACCAGAACATATCAAGCAGCGTTTACTCGGCCATTGGGGTTCAAGCCCAGGCTTAAGCTTTGCTTATATCCACATCAATCGTCTTATTAATAAGTATGACTTAAATGCAATCTATTTAGCGGGGCCAGGACACGGTGCGCCAGGTGTGTTGGGGCCAACCTACCTAGAAGGCACCTACAGCGAAGTGTATCCAAACAAAGGCGAAGATGAAGAAGGCTTACGCCAATTTTTTAAAGAATTCTCTTTTCCTGGTGGCATCGGTAGTCATTGCACGCCAGAAATGCCAGGATCAATTCATGAGGGCGGTGAATTAGGCTATAGCATCTCTCATGCCTTTGGTGCGGCTTACGATAACCCCGATTTGATTGTCACGGTGATGGTGGGGGATGGCGAATCAGAAACTGGCCCATTAGCCACCTCTTGGCATTCCAACAAGTTTTTAAACCCGATTCGTGATGGCGCCGTGTTACCGATCTTGCACCTCAACGGGTATAAAATTAACAACCCGGCTATCCTTGCGCGCATTTCGCATGAAGA
>NCGC01000022.1 GCA_002281475.1 Methylophilales bacterium 28-44-11 | reverse complement strand
TAAGCGAATTTCGAGATCCACTTCATTGACCGCGTCCATCTGCCCACGAGCATAGCGGCCAGACTTATCAATTGCTTTGTAGTTGTAGGTCGCCACGTTAGGTTAACTTGCTAATGCTTGATTCTAGAAGTTAAATCAATCACGCGCATGACTTCATCAATGCTGGTATAGCCCTCCAGGATACGACGCACGCCATCATCGGCTAAAGTCACAAAACCTTTTTGCAGCGCGAGTTTACGTAACTCGTCTAAATGTGCACGACGCGCAATCAGCGCATCCATGTCGCTATCCACACGTAACAACTCGATAATCGCCATGCGCCCTCTAAACCCAGTAAATGCACAACGTTTGCAACCCTTATGCCTAAAAATCTGCACTGCTTCCGATTGGCTCACACCCAAAATTTTACGTTCGTCGTCGGTCGGCTTCACGGCTTCTTTGCAATGCGGACATAGCACACGCACCAAGCGTTGTGCTACTACGCCAATAATGTTGCCCGCCATAATTTCAGGCGAAATTCCAATGTCTAGCAAACGTGGGAAAGTACCTAAAGCAGAGTTGGTGTGCAAGGTGCTAAACACCTGATGGCCAGTCATGGCAGCGCGAAAGGCCATCGTGGCGGTGTCTTCATCACGAATCTCGCCCACCAAAATAATGTCTGGATCTTGGCGCATAATGGAGCGAATACCATTGGCAAAATCTACTTTATTGACTTCTGCCACCGAGGTTTGACGCATCATGGTCACTGGATATTCCACCGGGTCTTCTAAAGTCATGATATTGACTGCTTCTGTATTCAAGTGAGAAAGCAATGAATACAAAGTGGTGGTTTTACCGCTACCAGTCGGCCCTGTCACAATCACAATGCCCTCAGGGCGTGTCATCATAAACTTAAGTTCATCCAGCGTGCTGGTTCTCAGCCCCATACGTTCTAGCGGAATAATCGATTTTTCGCGGTCCAACACGCGCAATACAATATTCTCACCGTTGATAGTGGGGTGTGTGGATACCCTAAAATCAATCGGACGACCACATAAGTTCATATTCAAGCGGCCATCTTGAGGTGAGCGAGTTTCTGCGATATCCATCCCCGATACCACTTTTAGTCGAACCGCTACGCCGGGCCAATAGGTTTTATGCAAACTTCGCACCTGTTGCAATACACCATCGACCCGATAGCGAATGCGCAGAAAGGCATATTCTGGCTCGAAGTGAATATCGGATGCGCCACGCTTTACAGCATCCATCAACAAAGCCCCAACTAAACGCACAACAGGTTGCGTGTACTCATTGCCGTTTTCAGTCAAACTTTGATAATCGATTTCGCCCGTTTCAATTTCGCGCAAAATTCCATCGACCGAGAGTTCGTAACCATAAAACTGGTCGATATACTCTTCTAATTGCGCCTCTGCCGCCAATACAGGCTTTAGTTGGATTTGACCACCTAACATGGCGCGTAATTGGTCTAGCGCCACTACGTTAAACATGTCAGCCATGGCGACAATCATGATTTTGCTGGCATCATCGTAGGAGACTGGGAGCACGTGATAACGTCTGGAGAAATCTTCTGGCACCATGCTCAAGGCATCAATATCCGCCACCACCGCACTTAAATCGATACTTTCTTGCCCAATGGTATGCGCCACCAAATCGCGCACCATGGATTCGGACACAAAACCCAGCCTCACCAATTGTTTGCCTAAGGGCAAGTTGTTTTGGTCTTGCTCAATCAGCGCAATGCGCAACTGGTCCTGAGTAATCAGGCCTTGTTGCACCATTAAATCGCCTAGTCGTAATTTACGTCTTTGTTCTGCCATAGTTATTGTTGTGATCGGATTGCAGACATACGTGCTTGCAATGCGTTGATATCGATAGTGGTTGAAGGTGAGGTTGCTGCTAAAGAAAGCGCCTGTTGATAATAAGGAAGCGCCAAAGCAGGCTTGCCCATTTGATCCAAACTCACAGCTAAATTAAATGCGTTTTCAGCGGATGCATTGTAGCGGTAGGCTTCAAAGTAAGCTTGTTGCGCTTCTGACCATTGTAATTGCTCTGCATAGTAGGCGCCAAGATTAGCATTTGTATTGGCATCTTTCGGGTTCTCTGCCAACATTTGCTTAAGCTTCAAGGCTTTGCTTTGATCATCAGGTGCGCCACTGGCATAGGCCGACAAAGCAATTGCATTTTTAGGATCCAATTCGAGTACTTTTTGATACCAGCCAAACGCATCGTTCATGCGCCCTTGCCGCTCGGCAATGGCACCCAATCCTAATAAGGCATCGATATTACGCGTGTCTCGTTGTAGCACCTGCTTGTACAAATTTTGTGCTTCATTATCTTTACCAGCTAGATAGGCATTGTAGGCTCGCATTAACACTGGACTCACCGCTGGCGCTGGCTGACTTCTTGAAATGCGTATGGAAGCACTATCTGAAGCAATGGTAGGCACAACCTTCGTTTGTGACGTCCGGCGCACTTCAATGGGTGGAGTGTCCATTTGCGCATCTACATTGCTAGGTGTTGTTTGAGCAGTCGCTGCCAATTTGGGTTGTGCTTGTTCCTGATTCGAGGTTGCAGGCACTTTGAATATCTCCGTAGAAGCTTCTGCCTCGGTAGATGGCGCAACGGTGACTTGCTTTTCTGCATTTGAAGGAACATCAAACTTTTCAACAGTTGTTGTTGCGGGCGTTGCTAAATTCGCCAAGGTATTGTCTTGTGGATTACTAGCTTGAAATGCTGGGGGATTCACCACAGGGGCAGGAGGTGCCTGCATCACATTCAATTGATAATAAAAATAGCCCACTATTGCCAAAAATCCAAGTGCTCCAATCAATAGAATCCACACGATGGGCTTTATGCCCACACTCGACTCCACTTTAGCGGCAAACATATTGGTGGCGCGCGTAGAGGTATGCTCACCTGAATATTGTGTTCTGACAAAACTTTCTGATTGTTGAATATCTGGTAGCGTCTCAGCCATTGTTAACGAGAGAGGTTCCGCAACATCGATTTGATCATTGGCGATATTCTTAGCACCTCTTCGTTGCGATTGCACTAAGTCAACTGCTTCATGCTCAAGTTTTTTTTGTTCAACTTGTGCTTTTTCGGCTTTATCCAATGCTTTAATTAATAAGCTCATACCTATTGATATAGCGATTACTCGTTAGCCTCTTCGAGCACTTTTTCGAGTTGTTGGGCTGGCAAGAATTGTTTAAAACTTTGCAACTCGTCTGACTCGAGACTTGCATTAGGTATGACAGTAGGTCGCAGGAAAATCACCAGTTCAGTTTTACGGGTAGCGTCGTTTTTACCTCTAAATATATTACCTACACCGGGCACATCTGATAATCCAGGTACCTTATCTGTATTTCTGTAGATCTCATCTTGCATTAACCCACCCAATACCGCTGTGTTACCACTGCCAATTTGCAGAAGCGATTCCATTTCACGCACTTGAATTTGCGGTATCAAACTTTGAATCTGGACTAACTGAGGATTGGGATCGCGCACAAAGCCAACCACCCTTGATATTGTTGGCCTAACGTTAATATTCACATCACTACCATCATTAATCTGCGGTGTAACACTCATGACCACACCTACTGGTACAGTATTAGGTGTAGTAGTAAACGTGGCCAAAGTCCCCCCTACTGTGCCGCCTACAGTAGATTGTTGCGCTTGCACAGTAAAGTAAACCAAGTTGTCGACAACCTTGAGGACTGCAGTTTGGTTGTTCAGCACCATCAGTTTTGGACTAGACAATACTTTTGTGTCCCCAAACTGCTTTAATAACGTGATTGACGCAGCAATATTTCCAATTGCACTCGCTGGATTAATATAACCAGCTACAAAGCCAGCAGTAGGAGTGGTACCAAAGGCATTCGCAGCCCCAGCGCCAAATTGGTTAGCAACACCGGTACCTGTATTGGGGTTGAAATTTACATTCGGATTAAAAATAACCCCTTTAGTACCCAATGATTGTCCGAAGACAAATCCGCTATTATTAGCGCCGTTATTCAAGCGACTCCAATCTATCCCCGCTTGGAAACTGTCATTCAAAATAACCTCAACAATGGTTGCTTCGATTAATACTTGCTTTCTGGCACTGCCCATCACGCGATCAATAAACTCTTGCACCTTTTCATGCTGCTTGCTGGTCGCCCTCACGCTAATCACCCCTGTTTCAGCGTTGGCAATCACATTTGCTGCAAACAATGTTTTATATTCTGAGCGCTGCTCTTTACGTTGGTCAGCTTCTGCCTTGCTGCTATCCACCAACGCTTTGGCATCTTCGGCAGATAAGTTTTCGTTCGAATTTTTCTCGCCCACACTTCCAAAGCGCGTGACGATGACTTCTTTATCGGTTTCGGCTAATAACTCTTTTAAGTTTTGAATCAACGATTCCCACAAATGGTTTTTGGAGGAGCTATCGATAGACGTGCTTGAGCTGTTTTTGGCTCCATTGCCTGATGTGCTGGTGGTTGTGCTACTACCGCCACCATTGGTGCTAGCACTTTGCCCCGTACTCGAAATCTCAGCCGCAGCCCCGATAAATCCCTTGGTATCGCGGTTCATATTGACGTAGTCAATTTTGTAAGTTCTAAGCACAGGTTGATCTGGCGTGATGTAAAGCACATTACCATCCATGCGATAAGTTAAATCCACTTGCTTTGCTAGCCGCTCTAAAATCGACGGCAAAGTTTGATCGACCGCGTTCAATGTGACGCGTCCTTGTATTGATGGATGAATATCAATGTTTAAATTACTTTCGCGAGCCAGCGCAAATAAAATCTCTTTCACTGGCACCTCATTCACAACCACGCTATACGTTTGCGATTTTGGCATCGCTTTAGGCGGTGGTAATGTGGTTTGGCTTTTGACTGGCTTTGGGATTGGCGCCTGAGCAATCACAGGCTCAGATGACGGCGTAACGACCTTCGATTCGATATGTCCTGCAGATGGCGGAATTTTGGTCTGATGCGTACAAGCACTCAGTAATGCCACCAGCAAATACATCTTTTTAAACGGGTGATTATTATTGAACACGTTAGACTAACCCTATCACTAAATTTATCTAGAAGTTTATCGCACAAAGAGGTTTGAAATGCAATACTAACTTATTGAAAGTTTTGCTTTTTCTGGCGTGCTATGTGCTTTTTTTTGTTTCTTCCAATATCCCACCAATGGTTCTTAATTGTGGGCGATTTTTTTGTAAACTTTCAGGCAATTGTTTCAAGGCCTGATTTGCAGAAAAACGGTCTGCGTAATTTCCGTATACTACAGTATAAAATATTTGTTGGTTGACCTTTGTTTGGTACACAAAAATTTTATCGAGCTCTATAGTTTGCGCCAACATTGTCAATTGTGAGCGCAGTTGCGTCTCTACTGAAGAACCTAAAATTTGAATGGTAACTGTGTCTTTAGGCAATACCGTTATCCATTGCTGAGTGGCCTGTAGCCGTGTTTGCAACATATCCGGCGGGTTCACCGCTGTTGCTGTAGTGGTTGCAGGAGTTGCTGTGGATAAATTTTGCTCAATGTTATTGGCTGGCGTTTGAACTGACATGGGAGCTTGAGCAATTGTAGGCGTTATTTGAACAATCGGGGGCGATACATCTATTGCAGTTACAGTTTTACTCTCATTCGCTGTTTGTTTAACCCCAGAGGCTGCGTTAGAACTTTTGATAAATTGTGACTGATAAAAATACTGCGCCAAATATCCTAATGCCAAACCTATTAGTAACACACCCATCAAACCTACCAACCACAATCTGCGTCCCGCTTTTTTGGCTTTTTCAGCGCCAAACTCGCTATCTGCTATCGCAGCTTTGACGTGCTTAGGCGTGACAAGATAGACGTTATCTGCAAAAGCGGCCAGTAAGGCTTTGTCTGCCAAAATATTCACTCGACGAATCAAGCCCTCTGCGGCATTGGCAATCTGCGTAATCGATTTATCGCTAAACAGATGTGGTCCAAAATAACCCGCAGCTCTTAAACGAAAAATAAGGTATTCACCCACTTCTTTTGTACGCAAAGGTGTCAAATTAAAACTGTGTGTAATGCGCTCTCTTAACTGGCGTATTTGTGTTTGATTTAAATTGATATCTAACTCAGGCTGACCAAATAACACCATTTGCAACAGCTTATGGTGTTTCGTTTCTAAATTGGAAAGTAATCGGATTTCTTCTAGCGTCGCCAGCGGCATGCCTTGTGCCTCTTCCACAAAAATGACCACTTGCTTGCCTGCCTCGTGACGTGCCAGCAAATAAGATTGCAAAGCCTGCATGACTTTTAATTTGTCAGCATTTTTGGGTAATTTCACGCCCAGCTCAAAGGCAATTGCGTGCAAAATATCTTCTGGCGCAACACTGGGGTTAGCCAAATACACGCACTCCACATGTTCAGGCAGCATGTTTTGTAGCATGCGGCACAGCATGGTCTTACCACTGCCGACCTCGCCAACCACTTTCACAATGCCCTCGCCACTGGTAATGGCATACATAAGCGCATCCAAAACAGCACCACGGTTACTGCCGTTGTAAAAGTATTCTGTGTTGGGTGTGATTTTGAAAGGCGGTTCTTTTAAACCAAAGTGCGCATAATACATATCAACCTACCTGCATCATCATGCATTGCCTTGTTCTTGCAGTTGAATGCGGCTGTATAAAGTGGTGCGATTCACGCCTAACAACTTGGCGGCTTGGCTTAAATTGCCGTGCGTGATTTTCATGGCAGCTTCTATGTAAGCCTTTTCCCATGATTTCAACACTTGATCCAAGCTCACATTGGCCTCTGATTGTAAATGTTGCATCGCATACCCAGATAAATCGCCACTATTTGTGATCACTGGCCCTTCGCCGACCTCGCTTTGACGTGACAGATCCAATTCAGCCGATAGCTGCTGTTCTGTGACTGTCTGACCTGCATATTTGGCAATCAACCGAATAATGATGTTGCGCAACTCACGTACGTTGCCTGGAAAGTGATAACTCAACCAACGCGATTTCGCGCGCTCATCCAATTTAAATGGCTGTTGCTCAGTTTCACGCGCATAAAACTGATTAAAATGATTGAGCAAAATGACACTATCCTCGCCCAGCTCACGTAACGGCGGCACTTTGACGGCAAATACACTCAAGCGATGGTACAAGTCAGTTCTAAACTTACCGGCTTTGGCTTCTGCGCGCAAATCACGATTGGTAGCGGCTACAATACGCGCTTTACTTTTACGTATTTGTGTCTCGCCCACGCGCGCAAACTCACCGTTTTCTAATACACGCAACAACTTAGCTTGCATTTCCAAGGGCAACTCACCAATTTCATCTAGAAATAAGGTGCCTTCACCCACCTCTTCAAAATAACCAGAATGCGCGCCGGCGGCACCCGTAAAAGCACCCTTAGCATGGCCAAACAAAATAGATTCAGCCAATTGTGGTGAAATGGCTGCACAGTTGACCGATAAATAAGCTTGTTTACTGCGTTTACTAAAACGATGGAAGTTACTGGCAACACGTTCTTTCCCTGCACCAGATTCACCCTCAATCAACACTGGAAATGGGGAGTCTGCAAACTGGCGTATTTGGGTGATGAGGGTTTGCATTGGTAAACTTTGTCCAAGCATACCGCCATTTTTGTCTTCTGGTTGTTCAGTGAGCTCCACACTCTGCACTTTGAGTGAATTGATAAGCAGTTCAGTCAACCGTTCTACATCGCAAGGCTTGGGAATAAAATCCAGTGCGCCTAGGGCTAACGCGTGCTTTACGTTTACATCGTCACTTTGGCCAGAAAGCACATGGATTTTGATGGCGGGAGAATGCGCTAACAACTCCCCAATCATCTTAAATCCTTCGTCAGGCTTGTGTTGTGAAGGTGGCAATCCTAAGTCGACCAATGCTAGCGCAGGTGGCTCATCTAACTGACGCAATAAACTCTTGGCTTGCGCGCGTGAGTCTGCCACGCACACTTCAAAGTGCTTACTCAGCACAAAATGCAATGTATCTGTAATCAGCGGATCATCATCAATGATCATCAATATAGGACGTGTTTCAGCCATGCATGCATCCTTAATCTGTATTATTCTTAATGTTAATTGATTAAAGCTACTATAGCTTGAGATAGGTCAACCATCAATGTTTAAGCGAAATTACTTAAGAAGGATTAGTTGAAAACGCGTTGGGAAATCATCAAAAACTAAGGGAGGATATGTGCAATATTCACTGCTAAAACAATTCAATTTCACCTTCTTTAATGTCCTCTTGCAACAACCCTTGGGCTTTTAGCTCATCGTAACTACAAGTGCGATTGCGGCCATGGTTTTTAGCATAATATAAGGCCAAATCTGCTCGATCTACCAATTGACTCGGTGCACTGTCAGCGGTCAGCCTGGTATACCCCACGCTTGCGGTAACTCTTCCCACTTGCGGAAAGTTAAACACTTGTAACTTGTCAGTAAACCGCTTAAGTACCATATCAATATCGGCATCCTGCGCGCACCCAAACACCCCAACAAACTCTTCACCACCAAATCGAAATAATGGGTCTGAGTCCCTAAAGGATTTTGTCATCATTTGCGAGAACAACAAGAGCACCTCATCGCCAATTAAATGACCGAATTCATCATTAACGCGTTTAAAGTGGTCAATATCAAAGATGGCAATAAAATAAGACACACCAGCACGGTCGTCTTTTCTCATCGCATTGGAGTGCAACGCAGACATAATCTTGCCAATTTTTTGATCAAATGTTTTGCGATTAAGCAAGCCAGTTAACGTATCGCGCTCGTTATCATTTAATAAGCCATTGTAATTATGATAAATAGCCAATAAATGGACAATAGCTTGTGTAAGGCCCTCGTGCGAGTATTCAGCCTCAACGGCGATCACAGAATTATTGTAGGCAACTTCATGCTTAATGGGAAACAAATGAAACGTTTTTCCATCACTTGCTTTTAACTCTTTGCAATGCCCAGTGTTATAGCAATCCAGTAAAGATTGGCATAACTCATCCGAAATTTTTTCTTCAACGTTTATTTGGTCTTCAGACACGGCCGAGAAAAATAATGTGGAGATTTCTTTCAACCGATAAATGCGCACAGATTTAGCCTGTGTATTGGTAAATAACTCTACCAAGCTTGAGATTGTTTGCTTCAAAGTTTGCTCGAGCTCATGCCCATCACGCTCTTTTGTTAACGTGGTAAGACGCTCTAAAAATTGGTTGATTGACGTACCTGGCAAAATATCCATAAGCCTTATGCAGTATTGCATCCACTTTTAAGACAAAATACAGCTGTCTTAAAACCCATTAATCATCAATATATCTGACTCAAGCAAGTTTTAAATGATTGAACAGCTGTATAAAAATAGGTTTATTCTACCAACACCTGCGGCTTAAGTAAAGCATTAGCTAAACATAGGCAACACAAAAGATGATTTTAAATTTGGGAGAAATAAAGGCGGCGGATGAAGCTATCAAACAATCTGTTCACACAAGCCACCCTAATTAGGGTTTTTTACTCACAAACACAAATCTAGTTTAAAGTATGTTCGTTAGCCAACAAAAGATTGGATAGAAGATTTTTGGCAACATTGTAGTTGTAATCATTCACTATTTACTGGGCGCAAGAACGGTGGAAAATGATTAAAGGAATATGCTGTGAAATGGACTGCGTGCGATAAAGCGACAAGTGTTTTGGCTAAACTTGGACGAACCGAGGACGTGATGTTTTCACCGAGCGGAAGGCGGTTGGCCGTTGCTGGGTTCCGTGCCAACAGAATCGCTATTTTTGAGATTGCGATTGACACTGTCTCTAACGGCAACAGGGTGCACCTAGCAGACGTTGTCGAAATTGAGGCGCCGACCTTGGACGAGCCGCATGGTCTGTGCTTCCTCGATGAACACACGCTGGTCGTCGCCAATCGCAAAGGCAGTGTAGAAACCTTCGAGGTACCCGCGCCGTCCACGACGATGACACGGCACCACGTGTCGGCGCGACAGAAGTTTGTTGGTGGGTTGGACCATCTGATTTACACCCCCGGTTCGGTGGCGACCTATCCACTCGACACCCACACCGTAGAGCTGCTCGTCTGTAACAACTACGCCAACACCGTGACGCGACACACACTCGATCGCAAGGGCGATTTCGAGGCAACGAGCGACGCACTTCTACTTGCGCACCGACTCGACATACCAGACGGCATCAGTATCAGCCCTGATGGCGCCTGGATCGCCGTCAGCAACCACAACTCGCACAGCGTATTGCTTTACGACCGTTCACGGACGTTGCACCCAGGCGCCGAGCCAGATGGCATCCTTCGTAACGTCCTATGCCCGCACGGAGTTCGCTTCACACGCGACCTTGAGCACATCCTTGTCGCAGACGCAGGAGCGCCGTATGTGAATGTCTACGCCAAAAATGGTTCGAGCTGGAAAGGCAAGCGAGACCCGTGTAGCCTGTTTCGGGTCATGGATGACACCGTGTTCGGGCAAGGTCGGCATAACCCACAAGAAGGCGGTCCAAAAGGTATCGACATCGATCCGCGGGGACAAGTGATGGCGGTCACCTGTGAGTCGCAACCATTGGCCTTCTTCGACCTAAGCAACGTGGTAGGCATACACCGTGCACCAGCGCATCGCCATCTACGTCATCTGCAGTGGCGCATCGAAGAGTTGGTGTTCTACAAGTTCGGCTATATCGCACGCAAGAAGGCTTAAACTAGCATCTAAGTTTTGTTAATGAATATTGATGGCGTAAACACCGATAATAACGCTCTCTAACCTTTTACAGGCTGCATCTGCAAGTTGGCTAACCCTGCATTTTCTTAGAAAAAACGTTAATAAAATGCAGTAATAAAGTGTAAATGTTATTTTGGCATTTAGTGAGTGATTAAATATTTGTAATAATAACTATTAAATAGAAGCACAAATAAAAAAGCCTCACAATGCTGTGAGGCTTTTAAAATATGGGGTGGCTGATGGGGCTCGAACCCACGACAACAGGAATCACAATCCTGGACTCTACCAACTGAGCTACAGCCACCATAGAGACTTAAATACATATGGCCTGCCCGACAGGAATCGAACCTGTAACCCCCAGCTTAGAAGGCTGGTGCTCTATCCGGTTGAGCTACGGGCAGATTTAGTTACATGCTGACACTGTCAAGTCATGTCACTTTGGATTGTGACATTAACGGGTAAACCAAAGATATTTGGTCGGCGTGGAGAGATTCGAACTCCCGACATCCTGCTCCCAAAGCAGGCGCGCTACCAGGCTACGCTACACGCCGAAGAGGCAGAAATATAGCGCATTACTGACTTTCGGTCAATTCCAATATGTTAAAATCACTGTTTTATTTTAATAATTGTTTGAAAACCAAACATGACATCACAAATTATCAATGGCAAAGCGATTGCCGAGAGCCTACTCAACAACATTCAATCCAAAATCCAGCAGCGTCTACAAACTGGAAAACGAGCGCCCTGCTTAGTGGTTATTTTAGTCGGCGATGACCCAGCATCTACTATTTACGTGCGTAACAAACGTTTGGCTTGCGAGAAAGTTGGTATCCAATCTATCGCCCACAATTTACCCTCTTCGACCAGTCAAGCCGATTTGTTTGCCTTGATTGATGCATTAAACGCGGACCCAAATGTAGACGGAATATTGGTGCAATCACCATTACCAGCGCATATTGAAGAGGATTTGCTGATAGAGCGTATTAGCACGCTTAAAGACGTAGATGGGTTTCATCCT
Organism: Methylophilales bacterium 28-44-11; assembly: GCA_002281475.1. Classification (GTDB taxonomy): domain Bacteria; phylum Pseudomonadota; class Gammaproteobacteria; order Burkholderiales; family Methylophilaceae; genus Methylophilus. Next base: position 10,301 of record NCGC01000022.1, on the reverse strand, counting down.
TACAATATCGGACGTTTAGCTGTCAGGCAGCCCACACTGCGCTCATGCACGCCATTTGGCGTGATTAAGATGCTACAAGCCAGCAATATTGAGCTCATGGGTCTGGATGCTGTCATTGTCGGTGTGTCCAATCATGTCGGACGACCCATGGCGTTAGAACTTTTGTTGGCAGGTTGTACTATTACTAGCTGCCATCGCCATACAAAAGACTTAGCAACGCATGTTAGAAATGCAGATCTTGTCGTGGCAGCAGCAGGCAAACCTGGCTTAATTCAGGGCGATTGGATCAAGCCGGGCGCTATCGTGGTGGACATTGGCATCAATCGTTTAGCCGATGGTCGCATTTGTGGTGATGTGGATTTTAATGCCGCAAAAGAACGCGCAAGCTTTATTACGCCAGTACCTGGTGGCGTGGGTCCAATGACTGTTGCCACCCTCATGGAAAATACGTTACTTGGTCTTGAGTTACGAGAACATGCACAGAATTGAGTGTCAAAACATGCTAATTAAATGAATTTTGCATATCTTGGTTATTCGGTGTAAACTCGCGCGATTAAATTTTTAGTTTTTGTATCGATTTTTGGTAGGTAACACGAATACTCTTATTAACTGTGATTTAACGACAATATAGTCGCTGGAAACAACATGGCAGAAACACTAAATAAAACGTTCACCCCTTATCAGGCAGCGCCAGATGAGGAGTATATGAACAAAAAACAACAAGAACATTTCCGTAAAATCCTGAATGGATGGAAATCAGAACTGAGTCATGACATCGACAAAACCGTCCATACGATGCAAGACGAAGTCACCATGTTTGCAGATCCAAACGACCGCGCAAGCCAAGAATCAGACATGGCATTAGAACTGCGTAATCGCGACCGTGAACGTAAGTTGATTAAGAAAATTGATGAGACTTTGCGCAATATTGATGCTGATGAGTACGGTTATTGTGAAGGCTGTGGCGTTGAAATCGGTCTAAAACGCTTAGAGGCAAGACCTACAGCTACCTTGTGTATTGACTGCAAAACACTAGATGAAATGCGTGAAAAACAAGTAGCTAAATAAATTTTTCTACTTGTTTTCAATGAAGACTAACTTCAGGTTATGTCGAAACTAAAAGCGAATTATTGGCCACTTTTTTCAGTGAAGATTAACCTTTTGGTTATCTCTTAGCCACAATCGAACATTTCAATAAAGTTAACTGAATTAAAAAGCCCGCTTTCGCGGGCTTTTTAATGATGCAAGATTACTCTTGCGTAGGTGCTTCTTCTCTTGCGGGAGCATCAATCAAGGCTTTCATGCTCAAACGGACTTTACCTTTGTCATCGATTTCCACCACTTTCACTTTCACAATATCGCCTTCTTTCACAAAATCACCCACCGCTTTTACACGCTCATGCGCAATTTGTGAAATGTGGACTAACCCATCTTTGCCTGGCAACAATGAAACTACAGCACCAAAATCTAAGATCTTGACCACTGGACCTTCGTAGATTTGCCCCACTTCAACAGAAGCAGTAATCTGTGCAATACGGCGTTGCGCTTCTTCGCCTTGCTCAGCACTTGTACATGCAATCTTGATAGTGCCATCTTCTTCAATATCAATACTAGTACCAGTTTCTTTAGTCAGGGCTTGAATCACTGAACCACCTTTACCAATCACATCACGGATTTTGTCCGGATTAATCTTCATGGTAATAATACGTGGTGCAAATGCTGACATCTCAGTATTTGCAGCGCTCATGGCTTGCTTCATGATGCCAAGGATATGCGTACGGCCTTCTTTGGCTTGCGCAAGTGCAACTTGCATGATTTGTGCGGTAATACCGGTAATTTTAATGTCCATTTGCAGCGCTGTAATACCGTTATCAGTACCCGCTACTTTAAAGTCCATGTCACCAAGATGATCTTCATCGCCTAAGATATCGGTTAGCACCGCTACACGATTACCCTCCTTGATTAGACCCATGGCAATACCTGCCACTTGTGCTTTCATGGGCACACCTGCATCCATCAAGGCTAGACAACCACCACACACAGAAGCCATTGAGCTTGAGCCATTGGATTCAGTAATTTCAGACACCACACGCATGGTGTAGTCAAAATCTGCTTTTGCTGGCAACGCAGCAATCAAAGCACGCTTAGCTAAACGGCCATGGCCAATTTCACGGCGTTTAGGCGTACCCACACGACCGGTTTCGCCAGTCGCATAGGGAGGCATGTTGTAATGCAACATAAAGCGATCATTGTATTCACCTTGTAATGCATCAATCGTTTGTTCGTCACGACCTGTTCCCAACGTTGCCACCACTAACGCCTGTGTCTCACCACGCGTAAATAAGGCTGAACCGTGTGTACGAGGTAGCACACCAGTACGAATACTGATTGGACGCACTGTACGTGTATCACGGCCATCAATACGCGGTTCACCATTTAAGATTTGGCTACGTACAGTTTTCGCTTCTAAATTAAAGAATTCGCCTTTAATTTTATTTGCTTCCACTGTTGAGGTATTTTCAGTGATCAATTCTGCCATCACACGGCTTTTGATTTCATCTAGTTTAGCGGAACGCTCGCCTTTTGCTTTGATTTGGAATGCAGCATTGATATCAGCAGCAGCCAATTGCGCGACTTTTTCAATTAACGCTGTATCTGGCTCTGGTGCTACCCAATCCCATGCATCTTTACCAGCTTCAGCTGATAATTCGTTGATCATTTTGATCACCGCTTGCATTTGCTCGTGGCCATAAACAACTGCGCCCAACATGATTTCTTCTGACAACTCTTGCGCCTCAGACTCCACCATCATCACAGCTGTTTCTGTAGCGGCAACCACTAAATCTAATTTAGTTTCTGTCAACTCTGTAGCCGTTGGGTTTAAGACGTAGCTGTCATTGATATACCCTACACGCGCTGCACCTAGTGGGCCAAAGAATGGAATGCCGGAAATTGCCATGGCAGCTGATGCACCAATAATTGCGGGAATATCAGCATCAATCTCAGGATCGGAGGACATCACTGTTGCTACCACTTGCACTTCGTTATAAAACGCTTCAGGAAACAATGGACGCAAAGGACGATCGATTAAGCGACTAGTTAATGTTTCCTTTTCTGAGGGACGGCCTTCACGTTTGAAAAATCCCCCTGGAATTTTACCAGCGGCGTACGTTTTTTCCATGTAATCAACGGTCAATGGAAAAAAATCTTGGCCCTCTTTCACTTCACGTTTACTTGTGACTGCCACTAATACAACAGTATCGCCATAGCTCACCAACACAGCCGCATCGGCTTGACGTGAGATTTCACCTGTTTCAAGGGTGAGCGTATGCGCACCGTATTGAATACTCTTTTTTACAATATTAAACATGCATTTTCCTTTTCATCTCAATTACTTGCTATTCACTACCCAATAGCAAGCACTACATTTATTTCACAATGGTGTGATATTTACACAATATGGACAGCTAAGTGATCAATGGCTGCCATAAAAAAAGCCGACGCATATCACAATGCAGTCGGCTTTTATCAATTATAAAAGTGAACCAAAATTTAGAATAATAGGCACTTCTATAACAATTACTTGCGGAGACTTAAACGCTCAATCAATGTTTGATAGCGGCTTACATCTCTGCTTTTTAGGTAATCTAACAAGCGACGACGTTGACTGACCAATGCCAACAAACCACGACGTGAGTGATTGTCTTTTTTGTTAGATTTAAAATGTTCTGTCAAATAGGTGATACGACTAGTCAACAATGCCACTTGTACTTCTGGGCTAGCGGTGTCATTGGGTGCGCGTTGATAGTCTTTAACGATTTTTGCTGTATCTAGTGCTGTAATTGCCATCTTTATTTCCTTTAGTTAGCGTCAATGCAGAAGCAGGTTTTTTCAATCATCGCCCCGCGAAAGCATTCATTTACGATGAACAAAGTATTTTATATATATTTACTTAGCTTCACAAGCAATAAACGTATTAAATATCTGTTTTTATTGGTCTTATTTGCAAAAGTCGTTTTGGCGCAATCTTGCCATCGCTTTGTAAACTACCCAGCCCTAAAAAATGGTGTTGTTCATCATATAAACGTAAATCACTGTCTGGAATTTTTCCAGATTGCCATACCGGCTGACCCTGCTGCAAATAATAAGCAGCATCTGCATTCAACACCACTTTTGGGAGACTCTCAATCGCAGAATCTACGGGCAAAAGTAACTGCACACGCTCCTCTTGTGTCATGCTTTCAAGCGTTTCCAAGCACACAGTTTGAGAAATGTCATAGCTAGCTGTTGCCGTGCGGCGTAAGCCAATCAAATGCGCACCACAACCTAGGGCATGAGCGATGTCTTCTGCTAAGGTACGAATATACGTGCCTTTGCTGCAAGTAACACTTAATTCTGCCACGCCACCCGCATAGCTGTCTAATGTGATTGCTCTTATATAAACGATACGTGCTTTGCGCTCAATTTCGACACCTTCACGTGCATAGGCATACAGCGCTTTGCCCTCATGCTTGAGCGCAGAGTACATGGGAGGTACTTGGCTAATTTCGCCTTCAAATTGCTTGATTGCCTGTTCAAGTTGAGGGCGAGTAAAAGTGACAGGATGTGTTGAAAGTACGTCACCTTCAGCATCACCCGTGGTGGTGGTGGTGCCAAACTGCACGCTAGCAACGTAGGTCTTATCTGCATCCGTCAGGTACTGCGCAAATTTAGTGGCTTCGCCCAAGCATATAGGCAACACACCCGTTGCTAATGGATCAAGCGTTCCGGTGTGCCCTGCTTTAGCTGCTTGAAAAAGCCACTTTACTTTTTGTAAGGCCTGATTGGATGAAAAGCCGAATGGCTTGTCAAGCAACAGCACGCCATCCACAAGACGCTTGACGCGCTTTACTTGCGTTTTTTTTTGTGTGGAGGGTGAAGCTTGCACGCGCTAGGAATTAGATTTACGGTCCGAAGCAATCGCTTCATTGATGAGTTGTGCCATTTTCATGCCATTGTCAATCGAGGCATCATAGACAAAGTGCAATTGGGGCACGGTGCGCAATAGCATACGCTTGGCTAACTGGGTGCGCAAAAATCCAGAAGTTTTCTCTAACCCTAATTGAACCGCATCGCTGTTTTTAGCTGTGCTGTAAAAAATTTTGGCATGCGCCATGTCTCCCGTCACTTCAACTTCGGTAATGGTAATCATACCAACGCGTGGGTCCTTCACCTCAAACTGAAGCAAATCCGCCAACTCTCGACGCATTTGCTCAGCCACACGGTGACTTCTTGAAAATTCTTTCGCCATGCTTAATTCATATCCTAAAGTGTACGTGCCACTTCGACGACTTCGTAAATTTCCAAAAGATCGCCCACTTCAATGTCATTGAAGTTTTTGAGTGATAAACCACACTCAAAATTGTTTTTCACTTCTTTCACGTCATCTTTAAAGCGTTTGAGAGAATCTAGTTCGCCAGTGTGGATAATCACATTGTTACGTAACACGCGTACTTTAGAGTTACGTTTTACAATACCATCTTGCACATAACAACCAGCAATCGATCCCACTTTAGAAATACGGAATACTTCACGAATTTCCACCGTACCAATCATGCTCTCTTTTTGTTCTGGCGCTAACATGCCACCCAATGCAGCTTTTACTTCATCCACTGCTTCATAAATAATATTGTAGTAACGAACATCTACACCCAGATTTTCGACTAATTTACGTGCGCCTGCATCTGCACGTACGTTAAAGCCAATCAGCACAGCGCTTGATGCTGCGGCCAAGTTCACGTCAGACTCACTAATCGCACCCACACCTGAGTGGATAATATTGACACGCACTTCGTTGGTCGATAATTTTTGTAAGCTGGTAGATAAGGCTTCAAACGAACCTTGTACGTCCGATTTGATAATAATATTGAGCGTTTGCACTTCACCTTCAGACATCTGCTCAAACATATTTTCAAGCTTAGCAGCCTGCTGTTTCGCCAATTTCACATCGCGGAACTTGCCTTGACGGAATAGCGCAATTTCACGCGCTTTACGCTCATCGTTCAACACAATCACTTCTTCACCGGCACTTGGCACATCTGACAAACCTAGAATTTCTACCGGAATCGATGGGCCTGCTTCTTTGATCTCGTTACCTGTCTCATCTAACATCGCACGTACACGGCCGTATGAGCTGCCCGCCAACAACATATCGCCACGACGTAAAACACCTGATTGCACGAGCACAGTGGTCACAGTACCACGGCCTTTATCTAAACGACCTTCAATTACCAAGCCCTTGGCTGGTGTATTTTTTGACGCTTTAAGTTCTAATACCTCGGCTTGCAACAATACGGCTTCTAACAACTCATCAATACCCTTGCCGGTTTTGGCTGAAACTTCACGGAACATGGTATCACCACCAAATTCTTCTGGCACCACTTCGTGATTCACCAATTCCATTTTCACACGCTCAGGCTGTGCTTCTGGTTTGTCCACTTTATTAATGGCAACCACAATTGGCACATTGCCGGCTTTCGCATGGTGAATAGCTTCAATCGTTTGAGGCATCACGCCATCGTCCGCAGACACTACGAGAATCACAATGTCGGTAGCTTTGGCACCACGTGCACGCATCGCCGTAAACGCTTCATGACCTGGCGTATCCAAGAAAGTCACCATGCCGCGTGGTGTTTCAACGTGGTATGCACCAATATGTTGAGTAATGCCACCGGCTTCGCCTGAAGCCACGCGGCTACGACGAATGTAATCAAGCAATGAGGTTTTACCATGGTCAACGTGACCCATGACCGTAACCACTGGTGGGCGGCTTTCCAATATCGCTTCAGCGGAATCCGATTCTTCTAAGAAAGTTTCAGGGTCATTGGCTGCTGCAGCTTGTGCTTTATGGCCCATCTCCTCCACAACAATAATGGCCGTTTCTTGATCTAATACTTGGTTGATGGTCACCATCATGCCCATTTTCATCAACGCTTTAATCACTTCTGACGCTTTGACGGCCATTTTGTGCGCTAAATCTGCCACCGAAATCGTCTCTGGTACTAACACTTCATGCACGATTGGCTCTGTAGGTGCATTAAATGCGTGTTGCTCATCATCTTTATGCGATTTATGCTTACTTTTGGGTGTACGCCAACCTTGGTTGACGCTCACATCACCACGCGTTTTTAAACCACGTTTTTTGCTTTCGGCGTCGTTCCAATCTTTATTATTATTTCCTTTACCTTTTTTCGCTTCTTTTACTTCAGGCTTAGCGCCTTCTTTTGCGACTGGCTTATGTAAAGTACCTTCTGACAGTTTAGCTGCTTTGACTTTTGCTGCCTCGGCTTCGGCCACTCGTTTCGCTTCTTCATCAGCGCGACGTTGAATTAATTCTTGTTTTTTTCGCGTATCTTCCGCCTGCATAGCCAACAAAGTGGCATGTCGTTTCGCCTCATGCTCACGGATTGCGACTTGCTCTGGGGATAGCACTTGCTTCTTAATTGTTGTTGAAACCACTTCTGGCTTAGGTTGCTCAACAACCGGCGGCTCTGGCACTTCCACCACAACGACTTCCTCAATCACCGGCTCAATCACTTCGGGCTCTATTACTTCAAGCTCAATGACAGGCTGTATTATTTCTTGTACTTCTGGTACATCAACTGGCGCTTCTACTTCTGGCGTGGGTAATTCGTCCTCATCTGCACGACGCTCAAGTACACGTTTTTTTCGCACTTCTACTTGAATAGTGCGTGCTCGACCGGTACTGTCCATCTTTTTGATTTCAGTATTTTGTTTGCGTGTCAGCGTAATTTTATTTTTCGGGGCTTGTGTAGCACCATGCTCTTTGCGCAAATATTCAAGCAAAGCAGTCTTATCCGCTTCATCTAAACGATCTTCAACGGTGAGTTTGTTTACACCCGCACTTTTAAGTTGCTCCAACAGCAGAGTGGTTGGCAGGCCTAACTCTGCGGCGAATTGTGCAACGGTTGATTGTGCCATTTACTGCTCCAGTCTCTTAACTATACTTTTCTAATCTCATTCAATCTAATTTAACTTCATCGTTAAATTAGAAGCATTATTTAATCCGTGAATTATTTAAACCATGGTGCACGTGCAGTCATGATCAATTCTTTAGCGCGCACTTCATCCATATTCGTCAACTCCACCAATTCATCGACTGCTAACTCAGCAAGGTCATTCATCGTGACAACGCCTTTAGTCGAAAGCAGTTCTGCAGTTTGCTCATCCATACCTTGCATGGTAAGCAAGTTTTCAGAGGTTTCTTCAATTTTTTCTTCTTTCGCAATGGCTTCTGTCAACAATGCGGCGCGTGCGCGTGCACGTAATTCGTTAATAGTATCTTCATCAAACGCATCAATTTCAGCCATTTCAGACAGTGGCACATAAGCGATTTCTTCTAATGTGCTAAAGCCTTCTTGTACCAAGATGTCGGCCACTTCTTCATCCACGTCTAATTTCTCAATAAACAATTTGCTTACACTGGCATATTCATCTTGGTTTTTCTTGGCTGCAGCCTCTTCCGTCAGAATATTTAATGTCCAGCCCGTTAATTCCGATGCTAAACGTACATTTTGACCATTTCGGCCAATTGCCATTGCCAATTGTTCTTCGTCTACAACCACATCCATACTGTGTGCATCTTCATCCACAACAATGGAGGACACCTCTGCAGGGGCAAGCGAGTTAATGACAAATTGTGCAGGATCCATACTCCATAACACGATATCCACTCGCTCACCTGCTAGTTCAGAAGTAACAGCCTGCACACGTGAACCACGCATACCGACACAGGTTCCAACTGGATCTAGACGTTGATCATTAGTTTTCACAGCGATTTTAGAGCGTAAACCAGGATCGCGCGCTGCAGAACGAATTTCTAGCAAACCCTCTTCTATCTCTGGCACTTCTAATTCAAATAATCGCTTGAGAAACTCAGGAGCTACGCGCGACAATATTAATTGTGGGCCACGTCCTCCACGATCTACGCGTGATAAAAAAGCACGCACGCGATCGCCGACACGTAAATTTTCTTTTGGAATCATTGACTCTCGGGGTAATAAACATTCAAGCCGTCCAACTTCTATAATCGCATTTCCTTTTTCCATACGCTTAATCACGCCAGTGACCAAACTTTCTCCACGACCTAAAAAGTCTTGCAGAATTTGTTCACGTTCAGCCTCACGCACTTTTTGCAAAATAACTTGCTTAGCGGCTTGTGCGCCAATACGCCCAAAGGAAATTGATTCTAGCGGCACTTCAACATAATCACCGATGATACGTCCAACCGCGCGCTCATCTTCTTCATCAAACTGATATTCAGAATTTTCCAACAAGTCATATTCAACGTATTGCCAGCGTCTAAAAGTTTCGTAATCTCCTGTCTCACGATTAATAGCGACACGGATATCCGCATTTTCTTCATGATTTTTTTTGGTTGCAGAGGCCAAAGCGAGTTCCAAAGCAGTAAAAATCACCTCTTTGCTCACATTTTTTTCGTGAGCTAAGGCGTCTACTAATAATAAAATTTCACGACTCATTGCAATCTCCAACTCAAATTATACTTAAATACGCATCAGCAAATGTTTGATTAATCGAACACTGGGCTTAATCTCGCCTTATCAATGTTGCTTAATGCTAACTTGTAAACATGTCCTTCAAACTCTAATAACACCACATTATCTTCAACACCTCTCAACATCCCAATAAAGGTCTTACGAGGCAATGTCGTTTCAATATTTTTGGCGCCTTCATCCTTCACACCCACGCGCAATTTAAGCTGGGCACGCTCACCCACAAATCGCTCAAAATCTTTTGCTTTTTTTAATACGCGATCCAAACCAGCTGATGACACTTCCAATCGATCATAATCAATGTCATGATCAACTGTGAGCACATTACCCAATTGGTTGCTTACTAATACGCAATCGTCAATGTTCACGCTGTCTTTGATATCTTTTGGATTTAATTTATCAATAAAGACCCGCAGCAATTTGCCTCTGTTTGACACTTCCAGATCAACCAAATCAAAACCAAGTTGAACCACTGTCTTCTCAATCAAAGTATGCAAATCCTGCATTTAATTACACTCCTGTTCAGCCAGTTTCTCTACGTATCGAGCAGAAACAAAAAATGGGCCTAAAGCCCATCTAACTAGTTGAATTATACCAATTTATTCACTGAATTGAAACCATGTCTAAGAATATATTTGTATTGATGGATTATGATGGATTGAGAGGTGTAAGGTTATAAACAATAAAACCCTCACTAGGAGGGTTTTTTGTAAACCATGGTGAGATGGT
>NCGC01000133.1 GCA_002281475.1 Methylophilales bacterium 28-44-11 | reverse complement strand
GTGGTGTGCGCTCCGCGCTAGCGGCTGATTTTGCAGTAAGCAAAGGTATTGATCAGGTTTATAACCTTACTGGTGGTGTCATTGCGTGGGCAAAAGCAGGCTACGATTTCGTAAATAAATAAAATAATAGGCGGATATCATGGATTTTGATAAAGAAGTGGACGCAAAAAATTTAAATTGTCCCTTGCCGATTTTGCGTTGCAAAAAAGGGTTAAATGAGCTGTTAGGCAATCAAGTGCTTAAAATTATGGCCACCGACCCGGGCGCTGTCAAAGACTTCGAAGCGTTTTGCAAACAAACTGGACACACCCTTTTGCAATTGGACCAAACCGATAAAGTATTTACCTTTTACATAAAAAAACGTCTCGATACACTTTAATTCATGGCAAAGAAACTTGCCCTTATCGCCTCAAAAGGCACGCTAGATTGGGCGTACCCGCCATTTATTTTAGCCTCCACCGCTGCTGCCCTTGATTATGAAGTTTGTATTTTTTTTACCTTTTACGGCCTCACTTTACTCAAAAAAGATGTTTCCGATTTAAAAGTCTCTCCTCTTGGCAATCCCGCCATGCCAATGCCTTTACCCATGCCCAATCTCGTACAAATACTCCCAGGATTGGAAAGCATGGCGACCATGATGATGAAACAGAAAATTGTGGATAAAGGTGTAGCTTCGATTGAGGAGCTACGCTCAGCGTGCTTGGAAAGTGGTGTAAAGCTGATTGCCTGTCAAATGACGGTAGATTTGTTTGATTTTAAGCATGATGATTTTATTGAAGGTATTGAGTTTGGTGGCGCTGCAACTTTCTTTGCGTTTGCAGGCAATTCGGATGTCAGTTTGTTTATTTAGGAGTGCGCTATGAGCAAAGCCGCAAGACTTTCTGAAAAATGGTTTAACCGTGCATTATGGTTAGTAGCTTTTGTATTTGCTTGGTTTTTGCTGGGGTTAGGCACCGCGATTATTCGTGATTTGCCGCATGTAGAGCAAACTTACTCGATTGAAGACTTTGTTGACCATGCCACAATTGACCCCTTGCGCGCTCAGCTTGAAACCCTTCAACAACAGCATACAGAAACCAACGACAAATTAGACCAAGCACAGTTGACACTCAACACGCGTCGTAATGATTATCAAGCCATGCGTCGCACGTTTGAAAATTGGCTAGCTACCCGTGATGTCACACAGCAAAACCAACAAGATGATGAGCTGGTGGGGCGCACAGCAACACTAGACCAATTAAAAGCGCTAGAACGTGACGCTGAGAAGGCTGTTGAAACGCTTTCAAAAAAACAATTGGATCAAAATCAAGCAGAGAACAAAATCAGAACGCAAGTGAATCAACTAGAAAATGATGCTTCACAAGCGCTATACAATGCCAACCAAAAACAATCCACCCGCGTCTTTCTTTATCGCCTCTTGCTTGCATTGCCGCTACTAGCGTTAGCAGGCTGGATGTTTGCCAAAAAGCGTAAAACCCCGTACTGGCCTTTTGTCTGGGGTTTCATCATTTTCGCACTTATCACATTCTTCGTCGAACTGGTGCCTTACTTACCTGATTATGGTGGCTATGTACGTTATTTAGTTGGGATTGTCATTACTGTACTTGGCGGAAAATATGCGATCTCTGCCTTACAGACCTATTTAGAAAAACAGAAATTAGCAGAATCACAACCCCAGTTATTGCGACGCGAAGAATTAAACTACGACACTGCATTAACATTGTTAAACAAAGGGGTTTGTCCAGGATGTGAGCGTGGTATCGATTTGAAAGATACGCGTAATGATTTTTGCCAACATTGTGGCATAGGCTTACACAATAAATGCAACGCTTGCGGCGCTCGAAAAAGTGCCTTTAGTAAATTTTGCCAAGGCTGTGGCGCAAGTGCTAGCGTGTGATATGCAATTGCATGATTGTGCGTTGGACTGGAGAAAGAATCTTAGCTACTGGGTAGCTCAGTAAGCGCACGTACAAATACTTCAATATCCCATTCACAACCACCACACCCAGTTTTGGCACCGGTCCAACGTGAAATCGCATCTATGTCTTTACCCTGCATCACCAAATCATAAATCTGGCCACGTGTCGTGCCACTGCATGTGCACATAACTTCGTCCGCTGCATCGATTTCACTAGCACTCATGCACGACTCCTAAAATAATCATACATGTGACACATTACACATTACTTAAGTTTAGTGAGTTGCGCTTCAAGCTTTTCTAAATTGGCACTAAATTCAGCCACACGTGTTTTTTCTTGTTCCACCACTGCTGCTGGCGCCCTTGCCACAAAGCTCTCATTATTGAGCTTGCCGTTGGCTTTAGCAATTTCACCTTGTAATCGCGTGATCTCTTTGCCCAGGCGTTCTTTTTCTGCTGTAACATCAATTTCCACTTTCAGCATCAATCTAAAATCACCCGACAACATCACCGGTGCGTCCGCTTCTGGCAATTCAGCCACAATCTCTACACTCTCTAACTTGGCAAGTGATTTGAGATAAGGCGCATAAGCTGCTAATAGACCAGCATCACCTGCAGCAATCAACGGCACTTTAGATGCTGGTGAAATACCCATTTCACCACGCAAGCTGCGACAAGCCTCTACCGCCGTTTTGAGTATGGACACCCACACTTCCGCCTCTTCATCTATTTTTTCTAAATCAGCCTGAGGATAAGCCTGCAACATAATGCTTTCTGAGCCACGAGACTTGTCTTTAAGCTCAGTCATCGGCGCGATCGTTTGCCATATTTCTTCGGTAATAAACGGAATAATAGGATGCGCCAAACGCAAAATAGTTTCTAACACACGCAACAAGGTGCGACGCGTTGCACGTTGCTCAGCCTCATCACCCTGTTGAATTTGTACTTTGGCAATTTCCAAATACCAATCGCAATATTGATCCCACACAAATTCGTAAATCGCCTTGGCAGCCAAATCAAAGCGGTAGTCTTCAAACGCGCGCGCAACTTCAATCTCAGTGCGTTGCAATGTACTGACTATCCAACGATCCGCTTGGCTAAATGTACGGCCACCTGCCTCACAGTTTTCTGCGCCAAAGCCGTTATCTTGACCTTCTGTATTCATGAGTACAAAACGTGTGGCATTCCACAATTTATTGCAGAAGTTACGGTATCCATCACAGCGTTGCAAATCAAACTTAATGTCACGGCCGGGGCTGGCTAAAGCGGCAAAGGTAAAGCGCAACGCGTCTGTGCCATAAGCAGCAATACCTTCTGGGAATTCTTTACGCGTACGCTTTTCAATTTTCTCAGCGTCTTTGGGATTCATTAAACCAGTCGTGCGCTTTTTGATGAGGTCGTCTAAACCAATACCGTCAATCAAATCAATCGGGTCGAGCACGTTACCCTTAGATTTAGACATTTTCTGGCCTTCGGCATCACGAATCAAGCCATGTACATACACATGCTTAAATGGGATTTGGCCAGTGATGTGTTTGGTCATCATCACCATACGCGCCACCCAAAAGAAAATAATGTCAAAGCCTGTCACCAACACAGAGGATGGCAAAAATTGTTTCAATGCTTGGTTTTGCGCATCAATCGCTTCATCGCCAGTCCAATCGAGTGTAGAAAATGGCCATAAAGCAGAGGAATACCAAGTATCTAATACGTCATCGTCACGAGTTAATCCTCTTTCACGCAATAGTTTTACAGCTTCAGCATCACCTTTTAACTCCAGACTCTTCAGCATTAGCTCGAATTGCGCATATGCCTCTGCTTCAGAATGTGCTACATATTCATGCTTCCAATCATCGTACCATGCTGGAATTTGATGCCCCCACCATAACTGACGTGAAATACACCAATCTTGAATATTGTTCAGCCATTGGTTGTAGGTGTTCACCCAGTTGTCCGGATAGAATTTGATTTCCCCGTTCGCGACTACATCGAGTGCTTTTTGCGTGATGGATTGACCATCCGCAGCTGGCTTGCTCATGGCCACAAACCATTGGTCCGTCAGCATAGGTTCAATCACCACGTTGGTACGGTCACCACGTGGCACTTTGAGTTTATGTTTTTCAACTTTGACTAGATAGCCTTGTGCTTCTAAATCAGCGACCACTTGTTTACGTGCTGCAAAGCGCTCTAAACCAATAAGGTTTGACGGCATATCGATAGACTGCTTAGCTGAACCATCTGCACCCCATACTTCTGCCGTAGATGGCACAAACCCTTGAAGATTGAGAATCACAACCTTGTCC
>NCGC01000132.1 GCA_002281475.1 Methylophilales bacterium 28-44-11 | reverse complement strand
TGTCATATAAATCGTCAATCAACCTGGCATCCGACCAGTTTCATTAAATTGATCACCTAATTTCCTAATGAAGTGCTCGGCAGAATTTAACTTATTTGCTTGCATTATTTTCTAATGATTGTTCTTGTTCATTATTGCCAAATGCGCATACAACTCTTGCCTAATATATATGTAATAAAATTGCTTACTCTGAAGGTTCGCACCTTTAATTATTGCAATGTGGTCACTTCTGAATTTATTCAATATAACTAGCATTAATTGCAATCAAAAAATAATGCTTGACCTTGGTACTACTCCAATCTTTAGACTTCAAAACATTCAGTCATTGATGCAATTTATTCAGATATGACTGAAATTCTAAATATAAATTCAGGAGATTAAAATGGTTAATAGAAAAGTAGAAGTATTCAGTGCTGGTTGCTCCATGTGTGATGATGCGGTGAAGCTTGTTCAAAGCGTTGCATGCCCATCTTGCGAAGTTTCAGTGCTTGATATGAAGGATATCAGAGTTGCCGAACGGGCAAAGTTGCTGGGGGTATCTAGAGTGCCAGCTGTGGTAGTTGATGGAATACTCGCAGAGTGCTGCTCAGGGGGAATTATCAATGAAGCTGCGTTACGTGCTTCTGGCATTGGGCAGGCTCGCACCTAAAGAGCCAGTGTAACTCTGATTAATATCAAAAATGTTTTGACCTTAGAGCTAGCTCTAAGGTGTAAGCTATTAATTTTGGATACTCATTTCTATGCTTACTATTGGTAAAGTTGCTGCAACCGCTCAAATCAGTACGGATGCATTACGTTATTACGAACGTGAGGGATTGATCAAGCCTTCTTCCATCAGTGAAGGAGGCTATCGACTCTACAATCAAGATGCAGTCATGCGCTTGCATTTTATTAAGCAAGCTCAAGCCTGCGGCTTCACACTATCTGAAATCAGGGAGTTGCTTCTGCTAAGTCAGCATTCCACTGCCTGCTGCAATGATGTACGTCAACTTGCCATCGAGAAGAAACTACAGCTCGAAGCCAAAATCAAGGTCTTAAAAGTGATGTCATCATCGCTGGATGCAATGATTACCAACTGTTCAAATCATACCCTTCCGGTCACTGACTGTCCGATATTGGAAGCTATTGCTGATATCCATGAGGTAAAGAAACCATGATCATTGAGCTTTTCTACGCGGAAGGTTGCCAACAATGCCTGCGTAACCGCGAAACACTCAAGGCGACTGCTCAACAAACCTTACCTGACATGGTTTGGCGTGAAATTAATGTACTTGAAGAGATTGATTACGCTGTTGAGCTAGGCATTCTGACTTTACCAGCAATCGCCATCGACCAAGAGTTGGTATTCACCAGGTTGCCCTCTGTAGCGCAGTTGACTCAGGCATTAAATGAACGCATAACTAAAGAAAAATCTTATGGAAATTGAATCACTTCGACATGCTATAGAGCAAGCGGGCATGGCCGCGGCCATCGCAGGCTTTTTAACGGGCTTGATCTTTAGTTTTAATCCTGTGGCGGTAGCGGCCATTCCCGTCACGTTGGCCTATGTGACCAAAGCCCGCGAGAAACGTACCGCTTTCGTCTATGGTGCCATGTTTATCTTAGGGCTGATTCTGACGCATGTTGCATTAGGCCTGATTGCTGGTTTTGGTGGATTATGGGTCGAGGGGTTGATTGGTCGGTTCTGGGGAGCCTTACTAGGTCCAGTCCTTATTATTCTTGGGCTCATATGGACGGGATGGCTGCGCATACCGCTACCTAAGTTGTCATTTCGCGCACAAAAAGTGACTGGGATATGGGGTGCCTTTACTTTGGGCATTCCATTTTCTGTTGCTGTTTGTCCGTTCTGTACGCCTGCACTTATTGTTATATTGGGCGTTGTAGCAACCATAGGATCACCAGTATTTGGCGCGCTTGTCATGTTGGCATTCGCAGTTGGCCGTGCCATCCCGATCGCGCTGGGTGCTGTAGCCATCAGTTCAGTTAAACATCTGAAAGTTTTCAGTCGTTACCAACAATTGTTTAATGTCATTGGTGGAGTCTTGTTGATTGCATCAGGACTTTATTTATTGAATGCTTACTACTTCCTGATTCCTGCTCTGGCGATATAGCCGCTTCCAAATCTTGATCTACGCTACTAAATAATAAAAAAGTGAGATTAACTTGAATAACTTTCTTACAGAACGACGTCACCAAAGACTACTCTGGATATTATCAGCGGCTACTTTTCTGGTCTTCTTTCAGGCCTATATGGTCGCGCCCCTAATCCCCAGACTTGCAGAAATTTTTAACGTCTCCGTGGAGAAGGCAGGCTTTATGGTGCCGGCCTATCTCTTTGCTTACGGTGCTTCGACACTGTTTTATGGATTATTGTCAGACCGCTATGGCCGTCGTCCACTCATTTTTGGATCATTGCTAGCATTTATAGTGCTCACTTTCTTAACTGGATTTGCCCAATCTAGTAATCAATTGGCTTTTGTCCGACTTTTAACAGGACTGGGTGCAAGTGGCATTGTGCCCTTAGCACTTGCGCTCATTGGGGACCTTTTTCCGTATGAGAAACGTGGCCGTCCATTAGGTTGGCTCTTCGGTGCTATGGCTGGAGGCATGGCGGTAGGTTCGGTATTAGGCGTTATGCTCGAACCCTTCATTACATGGCATGGGTTATTTTTCATAGTTGCAGGACTAGGCCTAGTAGTATTAATTGCACTACTTCCATACAGTGATCTCATCATTCATGTCGAGAGCGGCCAACGGTTAACCATCCAGAAAGTCTTCAAAGGATACCGCGCCTTGTTACAGACTTCACGTGGCCGCCGGACTTATGTTTACGTATTACTTAATGCAATTTTTCATTCTGGTGTATTCACTTGGCTCGGTGTGTACTTTTCACGTAAATACGGATTAGGCGAGATACAAATTGGATTGGCGTTGCTTGGTTACGGTATACCAGGCTTTGTTCTAGGGCCCATCATAGGCAGGTTGGCAGACCGCTATGGCAGAAGCCGTTTGATTCCACTAGGCTTAATAATTGCTGGGAGTAGCGCTGCTGCACTTGCACTGGATCTCCCTATATTAGCGTTGCCAATATTCGTTACGCTGCTATCACTTGGCTATGACCTCACACAGCCTTTACTGGCTGGCATCGTGACTGACCTTGGGCCCAACCGTGGCCAAGCCATGGGGCTTAATGTTTTTACCTTATTTATCGGGTTTGGAAGCGGAAGCCTCATTTTTAGCTTGATGTTGCCTATGGGTATAGATACCGCTTTACTTACTTTTGGCGGTTTCGCAATATTGGCAGGAGTCATCGCGGTAAGCCTTTTTAGAACCGAAAGACATCATTAAACAAAACTGGCTTGAAGCTTGATATTCGGTCTTTTTACAACTGGCCTATGCCATCTAGTGCAAGCTTAAGCTTTGCTTTGTTGTGAATTAATTGCTCAAGTGGCAATTCCAAGAAAACCTCTATGCGTTTACGAAGGATACGATACGCGGTTATAAATGCTAAATCGATCTCGGCTTCTGTGCCAGTTGCCCTGGCTGGGTCATCAATACCCCAATGGGCTCTAATGACTTTTCCCAAGTAGGCTGGGCATGTTTCACCCGCAGCATTACCACATACAGTAATCACAATATCTGGTGTGACAGGCAGTTCGTCCCATGATTTGCTGTAATAGCCATCTGTAGCGATGCCCTCACGTTTCAGCAATGCTATTGATCGTGGATGAACTTCACCTGTTGGTTTACTACCCGCACTCATAGCAAGCATGCCTTCAGGTGCTAACGCATTAAATGTGGCTTCAGCCAATATTGAACGGCAAGAATTACCTGTACATAAAAATAAAATGTTCATTCATTACTCTCAAATATTAATTAGTTTCATACCAACTTTTACTGCGATTAACGATAGATACTACAGACAACATCACCGGCACTTCAATCAATACACCAACAACCGTAGCAAGTGCTGCCCCTGAATTAAAGCCAAACAAGGCAATAGCAGTTGCCACGGCTAATTCAAAGAAATTGGATGCGCCGATTAAAGCGGATGGTCCAGCTACACAATGTGCAACCTTAAGTTTCTTATTCAGCCAGTAAGCTAGCATTGAATTCAAATACACTTGAATAGTGATAGGTATTGCTAACAATCCAATAATGATAGGTTGAGCTAATATTTGCTTTCCTTGAAATGCAAACAATAAAACCAGTGTGATTAATAATGCAGATAATGAGATTGGA
>NCGC01000131.1 GCA_002281475.1 Methylophilales bacterium 28-44-11 | reverse complement strand
ATCAATAGTGCCTATCGTGGCGAATCTAGTCGTACTGGCTGGACCACAGAAGCGGATTTAATTGAAGGCTTACGTACTACCGCACAGGAGATTGCTCATATCATTCAGCAGGCGCATATTTGCATTTTGGTGGGTGAATTAAAGCAGCAAGTCGTAGCGACGATTTGTTGCGAACGCATTCAAGATGGTGAGCTTCTAAAAGCAAAATTAGGCATGATTGCGGTGAAGCCTAACTTGCAAAATCAAGGCATAGGCAAACAAATGATACGTGCTGCGGAAGCGCATGCATTCGACCTGTGGTCAATCAAGGCCTATTGCATGACGGTAATCACTGCACGAGAGTCATTGATTGCCTTTTATCATCGACAAGGCTATCAAGCCACTGGTGTTGTAAAACCGTTTCCTTATGAGTCAGACTTGTGGCAAGTCAAAGTCGAAGGACTTGAGTTTGCGTATTTTGAAAAACCCATCTCACAATCTACTTTGGCGTAAGTCCAAATTGTAAGTGTTGCGAATTAAAGTAAACGTTTGAGTTTCTCCATCCCACCCATCATCAACGAATAAGCTGCCGGTACGACCACTAAAGTAAGTAAGGTGGATGAAATCATCCCGCCAATAATGGCTACTGACAATGGTTTATTGGTTTCGGAGCCTGCACCTAAGCCAATAGCAGCTGGAAGCAATGCCAAAATAATGGTCAACGATGTCATGATGACAGGTCTTAAGCGCACTGGGCAGGCTTGGCTTAAAGCCTCTTGCACGCTTGCACCCTCGGCACGTAATTGGTTGGTCAGGTCCACCAATAAAATTGAGTTTTTAGCCACCAAGCCAATTAACAGCACCAAGCCAATCATGGAGAAAATATTTAATGAATTGCCGGTGATAAGCAACGCGATCAAGCCACCGATAATTGCCAATGGCTGTGCCAACATGATGATAATGGGTTGTAGGAACGAATTGAACTGGCTGGCTAGCACCATATAAAGCAATATAAACGCTAAGATAAATACAAAGGTAAGATTCTTAAACGTCTTACTCAACTCTTCTGCCTGACCAGTCAGTTTAAGTTTATAAGAGGCAGGTAATACCTTGGCTGCTGTCTCGTTCACTATCGTCACCGCTTCACCTAACGCCACATTCGGATTAGCATAAAAATTAACAGCATATTGCAAATCATAGCGACCAATCACGGCCGCACCCAAGGTCGGTTTAAAGCGCGCGACGGCATCCAGTCTGACCAATTCTCCACTGGTGCTACGCAAGTAAATCTTACTTAAATCCGCGGTATGTTCTAGTTCACCATCACTTGTTTTTAATCGAATGTCATAGCGCTGGCCATCACTGGTTTTGTCGTTGTATTTAGCGACATTAATGCCGCCAACATACAGGCTGATGGCTGTCGCTATCTCATTGGCATTTAAACCAAGCCCCGCCGCCCGCACGCGATCAATGTCTATATCAATTTGCGGTAAGTCTAACTGCACATCAACATCGACCTTGCCAATACTGCCATTGGCACTCAAGGTATTTTGTAATGTCTGTGCTATTTTACCTAGCTCTTGTAGGTTGTCTCCTGTTACATTAAATTGCAGTTTTTCAGAGCGCGAACCGCGCACAATGCCACTTGCACCAGGAATAGCGCGTACGCCTGGCAGTTCATCCAACTCGACTTTGATTTCTTTGGTCAACTCTTGCTGGCTTTTACTGCGCAACTCTTTTGGTTTTAACCTGACGTTGATATTCCCTTGGTTGACTTGCCCGCGCGAGCCAGCACCAATGGTCGAGAAGTAGCTATCAATTTGATCACTATGACGCGCTAGCACAGCCTCCACTAGTTTCATGCGTGAGTCAGTGTAGTCTATGCTGGAGCCCAGTGGCGCTTTGACAGTAATACCAAAGCTGCCTTCATCGGTTTCCGGTACAAAGTCTTTTTTGACGTATTTTAAAGAGTAAAAGCCAGAGACAACCACAAATATGATGGTGAAGATCATGATGAGGCCACGGTGCAGCAAGGTGTAATGCAAAATTTTCCTATATGCATTATCCATGCTTGCTAACATACGTCCAAAAAATCGATATAACGCATTTTCTTTGTGTGTCACGCTTAAATAGCGAGAGCACAACATCGGCGTGAGGGTGAGAGAAACGAACAATGACACCAACACACCAAATGTGACGACTACAGCAAACGATTTAAAGAACATGCCCATGATGCCATCCATAAAGATCACAGGGGCAAAAATACACACCAAGGCAAATGATGACGCCAACACAGCAAACACAACTTCTTTCGTACCTGCAATAGTGGTCTGTCTGCGATACGCGTCTACAGCACGCGGATCATTCAAATCGAGACCCTTAAGGCCTGGCCCTACCTCGCCTGACATATGGCGCAAGATACTTTCCCGCACCACAATGGCATCATCAACTACCACCCCAATCAAAAGCAGTAGCGCCAGTAATGTCATGCTGTTAAAGGTGTAGCCCGCAAAATACATGACGGCAATGGCACCAAACAATGACACAGGAATTTCCATACAAATCATGAGGGTAGAGCTAAATGAACGCATGAAAATCAACACAATGAGTGCAGCAAAGAGGGTGCCTTCTACTAAGTGTTCTTTAAGCGATGTCACTAACTGATTAATAAAAATCGAATCGTTGGTAGAAATGTCCAACGATAATCCAGGCGGTAGATTGGGCCTGACTTCGGTTTCTAGTTTGCGAATGACATCATCAATAATTTCTACAGTATTGGCATTGGCTATCTTGACCATGCCTATGCCTACGGTTGGCTTGCCTTTATAGCGAGCAATTTGTCGGTTATCAGTAATACCATCTTCAATGTCGGCAATGTCTTTAAGATAAATCGGAATCCCGTTTTTGGTGGTCACCACCAGATTGCCTAATTCTTTGGTGGTGTGAAACTCTAAATCAAGCTTGAGCAATTGCTCTGCTTGCTGACTGACTAAAAAACCCCCTGGCAATTGCACATGCTCGCGTCTAAACGCATCGACCAAGTCTGTGGCAGTGAGCTTGTATGAGGCCATTCGCTCTGGTGATACGTTGACACGTATGACGCGGTCACGACGACCACCCAAGCGCACTTCACCCACACCATTGATCGTCTCAAACTTTTTCTTTAAGACGTTATTAGCGTAAAGGTTAAGTTGTTGAATGGTGCGATCGCCACTTAAGGCGAGCCAAATCACAGGAGATGCATTAGTATCGACTTTTTGCACGACTGGTGGGTCGGTATCGGTAGGCAAGTTTTTAAGTATCTGATTCACTTTGGCTTGCACTTCGTTGTAAGCCACATCCACATCTTTTTCAATGTCAAAGGTAATGCTAATGCTAGATACGCCTGGCGACGAAGCCGATTGTATGTGTTCGATCCCAGGGGTCGTGTTAATCGCAGACTCAATGACGCTGGTGATTGAAGTATCGACCACATCTGGGTCAGCACCACGCAAGGTGGTAGTCACCATAATCACAGGGAAATCAATTGAAGGGATACGGTCTACACCAATGCGGTTATAGGCAATAATCCCAAATAGCACAATGACGCCAGAGAGCATCCAAGCAAGGACGTGTCGTTTAATCGATAATTCAGGCAAGCTCATTCACAGCACCTCATTACAGTCGTTTTTTGCCAAAATAGGATGAAAGCGTGGTGCGCATCCGCTTGCCGTACTCCCACGCACTGTCTCGCGTTTTGCGCAAGTTGCGCCAAACTCATTTTGACCAACATCTACATTTTTTGAGGTGTTACTTAACATCGATTCTAATTGCCTAAGCTGAGGTTTTGATGAATTTGAAGAGTCGCTTACTTTGTTATCGTCACTGGGGTTTTGTCAGTTAAAAAGCCTGCGCCATCTACTACTACGCTTTCATTGGGCTGCAAACCCTCTAGCAATTCAATCAACCCGTTATTTCTGTAACCAGTTTTCACTACCGATTGATAAGCAATCCCATCACGCACCACATAGACCACTTCTCCCGCTGGGCGTAGCACCAAGCTTTGCTCGGGAATCATCAAGGCAGAAGATGCTTCTCCTAACACGACAGTACCACTGACCGTAGCACCTGGCTGCCAGCCGGGTTCATCTACGACGTCTGCAATCACATCCACGGTACGGCTTCCTTCGGCAATCATCGGTTTTAATTCCGAAATCACAGACTCTACGGTTTTAGGACTTGTAGGGGTGGTAAGGCGTACTTTTAAGCCAGGCTTAAGCTTGGCACCAATATGTTCAGGAAAAGGTAAATGCGCACGTAGCTTTTGCTTGGAGATAATTTGCATGATGGGGTCTCCCATTTTGAGGTAATCACCCGCGC
>NCGC01000130.1 GCA_002281475.1 Methylophilales bacterium 28-44-11 | reverse complement strand
CTCTGGTAAAGCGGTATCTAGATTGGTGAGGGTGACACCTGGTGTATAGGAAGGCATGACTTCACCAAATTGCGTAGATGGGCGATTGGCTAAAAAGTCACCAATCAGCTGGCCAGGCGCGTTGTAGTTGCTGCCGCCCAGCACAAAGGCGTGGCTTTCGAGTTTGCGTTGAAATTCCATGCCAGCCAGAGGATGGTCTGGATAATCAACCTCTGGCGTGATACCCACCACAATGCCGGCGTTGGCGTTGCGTTCATTGCGCGAGTATTGGCTCATGCCGTTGGTGACCACGCGATTTGGCTCTGATGCAGCTGCGACCACGGTACCACCCGGACACATGCAGAAGCTGTATACGCTTCGTCCATTTTTGGCATGATGCACAAGTTTGTAATCGGCTGCGCCTAGCTTGGTCAAAATATCTTCAGAGTAGCTTTTGCCGTAACGCGCGCGGTCTATTAAACCTTGTGGGTGCTCAATGCGGAAGCCAATCGAAAATGGTTTGGCTTCGACATAAATGCCTTTTTTGTACACCATCTCAAAGGTATCGCGGGCACTGTGGCCAACCGCCAAAATGAGATGGTTGGTGGCGATAAACTCACCTGATTGCAAAGTGACACCTTGCACCTGTTGGTTTTCGATATGAATATCCTCCACACGGCTTTCAAAGCGAACTTCACCACCAAGTGCTTTGATGGTGTTGCGCATTTCTTCTACCATGCCAACTAGCCTAAATGTGCCGATATGCGGATGACTCACGTATTGAATCTCAGGCGGCGCGCCTGCTTTTACAAACTCGTGGATGACTTTACGACCATAATGTTTAGGATCTTTAATCTGGCTATACAGTTTGCCATCAGAAAACGTACCAGCCCCACCCTCACCAAACTGTACGTTAGACTCAGGGTCCAGCGTATTTTTTCGCCAAAGTGCCCAAGTATCTTTGGTGCGTTTGCGCACTTCTTTACCTCGCTCTAACACAATGGGGTTAAAGCCTGATTGCGCCAAAATTAATGCGGCGAAAATGCCTGCTGGCCCAAACCCAACAATGATAGGGCGGATTTTTTTGGCATGGTTTGCGGTTGCCACAAAGTGATAGCTTGTATCTGGTGCTGGTTTGATATGTGGGTCTTTTTTAAACTTGGCTAAAATTTTCGCCTCGTTCTTCACTTCCACATCTAAGTTGTAGACATATAAAATCGCGTGCGATTTACGTGCATCCACGCCGCGTTTAAATATGGTGTAACCAATTAATTCACTTTCAGCAATTTCTAAACGTTTAAGCAAAGCTGCTTTAATTTGGTGGTCTTGATGGATGAGCGTATCAGCTAGCTCAATCGGGAGTTTTATTTCGGTGATTCTTAACATGGGTTCCTCGGATAGTAGTTATCTATCAAGGCTTAATTTTACTACAGTATATGAAGGAGCAATTAAATCCCCAAATCTAACTGTAATAATTTCTTTAACATAGGCACTGTCACAGGTTTTTTTTCGGTGAGTGACCATTCATCTAACGCATCCAGCACCGCCATTAAAGTAGGTAAATCACGGCGTAGATAACGTAAACAGTAATCTACCACTTCAACTGGAAGTTTCATGCCACGCTCTTGCGCGTGTGCCTGCAACGCTTGCGCTTTTTCATCATCACTGAGTGGATGTAGTTGATACACTAATCCCCAAGCCAGTCTTGTGGCTAAGTCGTCACGTAATGCCATTTGTGTGGGGGCATGTAGCCCTGCGGTAACCAGTGTTTGGCCTAGTTCTTTGAGTTGGTTGTAGCGATTAAATAATGCAATTTGTGCTGTAGCATCTAACAAATGCACATCATCAGCCACTTGTGCGCCCATCGACTGGGCTGCCGTTAGCAAATGTGATTTGCCACAGCCTGCACCACCCCACAAATACACAAACCGAGAGGCGCCAGTGCCTTGAATAGCCGCATAAAGACTAGCAATCGCCTCTTGATTTTTCCCCACAATAAAGTTGTGCAAACTGGGTGGCGCCGGGGGCTGAATATCCAGTAATAGTTGCTTCATCATAAGAAATTGGCAACTTAATTGAGATAAGTATCGCTGCTGAGGTAGTTATCGCGGGTGTGGCGTAGGCCCACCGCAATGGCTGCACTTACGGGCAGTGCTAATAACACGCCAGCAAAGCCAAATAATTGACCGCCAGCCAATAAAGCCAAAATGACTACTACTGGGTGCAACCCAATCCGATGGCCCACTAAGATAGGTGTCAGTACAAAGCTTTCCACAAACTGACCCAGCCCAAACACGATTAATACGGGCACTACTTGAGCAAATGAAGAGAATTGTAAAAGCGCTAAGGCTACTGCCATGATAAATGCTAAGGCAAAGCCTAGATATGGGATGAAACTTAATAGGCCAGCAATTAAACCAATAGACAATGCCATTTCGAGGCCTGCTAACCATAAACCAACGCTATAGAATATGCCTAACGCAAACATCACAGAGAGTTGGCCACGCAAAAACTCGGCCACCACTTGGTCCACTTCTTTAGCAATGCTAGTCACACCATCAATCCAATCGCGCGGAATTAACTCACCGACATTGGCGACCAGTTCATCCCAATCACGTAACAAGAAAAACAAGACGACAGGCAGCAAAAATAGGTTTGCAAGCAAGCCTATAAATGCCAAGCCTTGCGTGCCTGCTTGTTTAAGAACTTCACCCAAAATATCGCCCGTTGTTTTCCAATTTTTACTGATGATGTCTTGTACATGTGCACTGTCAATGGCAAGGCTAATGCCAAATTTTGATTGTAGCCAAGGCTCAACGGTTTGGCGTATCTGATCAATCAAACTAGGCAGGCGTTCTGCAATCAACATAGACTGCTTTTGGAGCAAAGGGATGATAATTAAGAACATCAGGATGATCGCTAAGGACAGTGCCATCAGTACCAATACCGTGGCTATAGTTCTACCCATGCTAAACGTGCCGAGTTTAAATACACTTAAACGATCAACCAGTGGATCACAGATATAGGCGAGAACTGCAGCGATTAAAAATGGTGTGAGGATGGGGCTAAGCAAATACACCACAAATATGATGAGCCCAGAAAAAATTAACCATCGATGGTCGCTAGGGTTGTGAGCAATTTTCGTATTTTCTGCGTTGTTTTTTGGTTGATTAGCCATAGTGAGTTAAAATCATGTTTTAAAAAATTATACTGAATTAAGCCACAGATTAATTCAACGTTCACGCATTAAATTGAATCGAGACGCATTTTGAGCACACCAACAGACCACAACACTTCCATTACTTATCGCGATGCTGGCGTAGACATTGAAGCAGGCGACGCATTAGTTGAGCAAATCAAGCCATTTGCAAAGCGTACCATGCGTCCAGAAGTCATGGGTGGTATTGGTGGTTTTGGCTCATTATTTGCCATGCCAAAAAAATTCAAAGAACCTATTTTGGTGTCAGGTACAGACGGTGTAGGCACCAAATTAAAGTTAGCGTTTGAATTAAACAAACATGATACGGTAGGCATTGATTTGGTCGCCATGAGTGTGAATGATATTTTGGTGCAAGGTGCTGAGCCTTTATTTTTTCTGGATTACTTTGCGTGTGGCAAGTTAGAGGTTGGTACAGCAGCGTCAGTGATTAAAGGCATTGCCCAAGGCTGTGAGCAAGCAGGTTGTGCTTTAGTAGGTGGTGAAACGGCTGAAATGCCAGGTATGTACCCAGCCGGTGAGTATGATTTGGCGGGTTTTGCAGTGGGTTGTGTTGATAAAGCCAACTTAATCGACGGCACCTCAATCTCCGAAGGGGATGTGGTGTTGGGATTGGCCTCCAGTGGCGCACATTCCAATGGGTACTCACTTATCCGTAAATTGATTGAAAAGTCAGGCATTGATTTTGAATCTGATTTTCACGGAAAACCATTTAAAGAGGTGGTGATGGCACCCACCAAAATTTACGTGAAATCATTGCTCGCTTTGTTAGAGGCCATGTCAGTCAAAGGCATGGCGCATATCACGGGTGGTGGTATTACTGAAAACGTACCGCGGGTGTTGCCACAAGGTCTGACGGCAGAAATTCAAGCCAACAGCTGGACATTGCCACCATTATTTCAATGGTTAAAAGCACAAGGCAATATTGCCGATATTGAAATGTATAAAACCTTCAATTGTGGTATTGGCATGGTGGTGGTATTGGCGTCATCTGATGTAGCCAAAGCGACCGAACTGCTCACTAACGCTGGCGAAACGGTATATCAGATTGGTCGTATTCGCAAACAGCAAGTGGGCGAAGCGCCTACGGTTGTTGTATAAGATGTTGTCTTAATGGTGATCGATGCGTTATCCATATTCTCGATGTTAACGATATTGGAATGAATATGTGGACCAAAATATTGACCAGAGTATTGATTGGTACGGCTGCCTTGATGGTG
>NCGC01000129.1 GCA_002281475.1 Methylophilales bacterium 28-44-11 | reverse complement strand
AAATCTGTGGATAACTTTGTGGATTACTGTGTCTTAAAAACGTAACTAACCAATTTATAAGGACTTTTTCTGAAAGTGCATTTTTTAATCTATTTTTATTTTCCAATAAAATCAATGACTTATTATATTCCATTGGTTTACTGGTACTTTTTGATGATTCTTAATGTAACACTTCAAGTGGTGTGTATAAATGCGCTAATTTTGGAAAAATATCGACAGAATTTTTGCTTGTAATTTCAATGATTTGCGCAATTTGCATCCCTCTGAGCTCGGCTAAAACCTCTGCTATTTTTAATAGTTCTTTTGGGCTATTTCTACCCTGTTGACCGACCCATTCTGGTGGAATATCGGGCGCATCTGTCTCTAATACTATGGCGTCTAACCCCACTGCTTTTGCTAACGCTCGAATTTTTGACGCGCGCGTATATGTCATTGCACCGCCAAACCCAAGTTTAAATCCCATGCTGACAAAGATTTCTGCTTGTTGCACACTTCCATTAAAGGCGTGAGCAATACCACCACGCACCGGAAAGCGTCTTAAGTACTTCAACACCTCGTCCACAGCACGCCTCACATGCAATATCACCGGCAAATCAAATGATTGCGCTATTTTCAATTGCTCACTAAAAAAATAGGTTTGTGTTTCGACATTCTGCTTGGTCACAAAATAATCCAAACCAATCTCGCCTAATGCCAACAATTTATTAGGCCCCTGTAGCTGTTGTGCTATCAATTGGCGAAGTGCATGCATGTCACTGGGTTGCGCGCGATCAATGTACATAGGATGCCAACCTAAGGCATACCAACATTGTGTATATTGCTGGGCCAAATCGATTACAGTTTGAAAGTTATCTGCACACACCGCAGGCACAATAATGGCGTGTACGCCTTGCTGAATACTCGCTTCTACCTCTGTGGCACGGTCTAGTGCAAACTCAGCAGCGTCTAAATGGCAGTGTGTATCAATCAACATCCGTTAATCTTTCGCGTACACAGGTTGTGCAATCAGACGTATATCCGGCCCAATTTGTCTAACATCTTGAATATTCAGTTGAACAGCTTGATTCATATGTGACATGCTAGGAAGCGCAAACATACCATGGGCTGCAGCACCCATTAACTTGGGGGCGTAGTATAGGATAAGCTCGTCTACCAAATGCTGCGCCATCAATGCGCCGTTCAAGCCGAGTCCGGCCTCTACCATCACTTCATTCATTTGCAAGCTGGCAAGGTGCCTTAATAGCGTTGCCAAGCATACCTTACCGGTTTGATCTGGTGCATGAAACAACATCACGCCCAAGTCTATGAACTGTTGGGCACGATGCTGAGTATCATCTGCATAAGCGATGAGTATGGGCGTATTCTGCAAAATGATGGCATCGAGTGGCGTCCTGAGGTGGCTATCGACCACCACCCGCAATGGCTGTCGCGCATCTGGAAATGCACGAAATGCACGTACGGTGAATTGTGGATTATCAGCCAGCACTGTACCTACCCCGGTCATGACAGCACAACTACGTGCACGCCAATGTTGCACATCTAGCCTCGCCGCATCCGACGTGATCCATTGGCTATGTCCATTTTCCATGGCTGTTTTGCCGTCTAAACTCGCTGCCACTTTACAACGTACCCACGGTTTTTGATGTGCCATCCGAGTAATAAAGCCAGGATTAAGCGCGGCGGCTTGCGTTTTCATCAGTCCACTGCGAGTCTCGACCCCTTGTGATTGTAAATAGCTTAAGCCTTGTCCAGCGACCAAAGGATTTGGGTCCACCATCGCTGCAATCACAGTCTTTATTCCTGCTTTTAACAAGGCATTGGCACACGGTGGTGTACGACCATGATGGCTACAGGGTTCTAATGTGACATAAGCGGTTGCGCCTTGTGCTAAAACCCCGGCCTGTTGCAAGGCGTGCACTTCAGCGTGCGGCTCTCCCGCTTTTAAATGGGCGCCTTCACCGACAATTTTTTGATGATTTACAATGACACAGCCTACCCGAGGATTAGGTGAGGTGGTATAAAGTCCACGTTCAGCAAGCTGTAACGCACGACTCATATAGAAATGATCAGATGCTGAAAACATAATGCATTGTAATGGGCTGTGTGGCCATTACACAATAAAGAAAATACGGAAAAAAACTTGTGCTGAGATACACAAGCCTATATGAATGGTTAATGCGAGGAAATGCGAGAGTGCATTAGACGATCATTCGGATCAAAGAAAATACGTAAGGCGTGGTACACGTGCATACATTTTCCAAGGTCGTACTCAATCGCATTGGTATCCTCTAAACTTGGACGACCCAGTAATGCCATCACCGCATCACGTTGCGCGCCTTTGATTAAAATATTTTCTTTTAAATCATAGGCCATATCACCGCGTTTGCATTCTTGCTCGAGCGTTGCTGCACTTTGCATCCAGCGTGTTTGGTCAAAACGTTCACTGCCAAATACTGCTTGATCTTTAAATGCCCACCAAGTAAAAAATACAATGGTCAATAGCAAGGTAAACACAGCTAACGCAATCGAAGCAGCATTAATCAATTTCATTACATTATCCAGTCAATAATTATTTCTTTATTCGTGGTAAATCTAAATCACGAATCACATCATGAAAGTCGTCGACATCTGAGAAACTGCGATACACCGAAGCAAAGCGAATATATGCCACTTTATCCATAAGCTTGAGCTCTTGCATGACACTCTCACCTAAATCGCGGGCTGGAATCTCTCTTTCACCTAAACTGAGTATTTTTTGCACAATATGGTCTAGCGCTCTATCCACATATTCTGTTGGCACAGGGCGTTTATGCAATGCTCGGGTAAATGACAAACGTAACTTGTCACGATTAAATTCTTCTCTCGTACCGTTTTGCTTCACCACTTGTGGCATATGCAATTCGGCAGTCTCGTAGGTCGTAAAGCGTTTATCGCAAGCACTACAGCGACGACGACGACGAATAGAATCGCCCTCGTCATTGATACGTGAGTCGATGACTTGGGTATCGTCATCACCACAAAAAGGGCATTTCAACTATTACACTCCGTACACTGGAAAACGACTTGTCAACGCATGCACCTTGGCTTTCGTTTCAGCAATCACAACGTCTGAAGTTGGATTATCTAATACATCCGCAATTAAATGCGCCACTTGTTCAGCTTCCGCTTCTTTAAAGCCGCGCGTGGTAATGGCGGGTGAGCCAATCCGAATACCAGAGGTAACGAATGGACTTTCAGGGTCATTAGGAATCGAATTTTTATTGACAGTAATATGGGCTTGACCCAAATAGGCATCTGCAACTTTACCAGTAAGTGATTTAGGACGTAGATCCACTAAGAATACATGCGACTCTGTACGACCAGAAATAATACGCAAACCACGTGCAGAAAGTGTCTTAGCCATGGTGTCAGCGTTATTCAATACTTGTTGTTGGTATACTTTAAAATCTGGTTGCAACGCTTCTAAGAAAGCAGTCGCTTTACCTGCAATCACATGCATCAACGGCCCACCTTGTAAGCCAGGGAAAACATTAGAATTCAACATCTTTTCATACTCGGCCTTGGCCAAGATAATACCGCCACGCGGGCCACGTAACGTTTTATGCGTTGTAGACGTCACAAAATCGGCATGAGGCACGGGGTTAGGATAGACACCCCCCGCAATCAAACCAGAATAATGTGCCATATCTACCATGAAATATGCGCCCACTTTTTTGGCAATCTCAGCCATACGTGCCCAATCAAATCGTAATGCATACGCACTTGCCCCACCAATTAACAGCTTTGGTTTTGCTTCAATCGCAATGCGTTCCATTTCATCGTAATCAATCTCTTCTTTATCGTTAAGCCCATATGCCACAATATTGAATAACTTACCTGAAAGATTGGCTGGAGAGCCGTGCGTTAAATGGCCGCCATGTCCCAAGTTCATGCCCATCACAGTATCACCTGGTTTCAGGATAGAAAAATAAACAGCTTGATTGGCTTGGGAACCAGAATGCGGTTGCACATTGGCATACTCTGCACCATACAATTGTTTTAAGCGGTCTATTGCCAATTGTTCCACTTGATCTACATATTCACAGCCACCATAAAACCGTTTACCTGGGTAGCCTTCTGCATACTTATTGGTTAATTGGGAACCTTGGGCTTCCATCACCGCTGGGCTGGTGTAATTCTCTGAAGCGATGAGCTCTATATGCTGATATTGGCGAACTACCTCGTCCTCTATCATCTTAGCTAAAGAAGGATCTGCGATGCTTAAATTGCGTGAAGTGCTGAACATGTGAGGTTATCCGTAGAACTAAAAATTTAAAAAAAGTGATTTTATCATGATGTCTATGGCATAGACACTAGCGACTATGGAATGTTCGCGCCAAAGTGCGCACCGTTTTGGGTCAGCTGAACCAGTTTGGCTTTTTTCATACATACTGAAACTCTAATATTTTTATTAAGTGATTGAAATAAAACATAAATGTTATTTGGCACGTCTTTTGCTAAACATTATTAAGCGCATATCTCCAAAATCGCCCCCTTAGGCCCAACACTTTGTGTTGGGCATTTTTTTGGATTGTTTTTGCTAGCCCTTTCTGGCTACTTACCTCAACCTTGCAAGCAAGCTATAATCATCTATGATAATAGATAACGAGGACGTAGCATGAAATGGACCGATAGCCAGCGTATTGCTGAAGCGCTGTATGACCAATATCCCGATGTAAACCCCAGCACTATTCGATTTACCGATTTAATGGCGTGGACATTAGAGTTGGATAGTTTCAATGATTCACCAGAACATTGTGGCGAAAAGATTCTTGAAGCCATCCAATTGGCATGGATAGACGAAGCCGCGTAAGCTATGTTTGAAGCGCTGTTCCTGCTATTTCTTAAACATTTTGTGTGCGATTTTCCACTTCAAATTTCACCGTGGATGTACCGCAACAAAGGGATCTATTTACATTTGGGTGGTGTTGCACATGCTGCCATCCATGCGGCAGGCACTTGGCTAGTATTAGTATTTTTTATTGGTCATCAAGCATTACTGTATGCTTTGATTGACTTTGTAGCGCACTATCATATTGATTGGGCAAAACTACGAATCAACATGCGCCTTGACTGGCGCCCCGACAACAGCAATGGATTTTGGATTCTTTTAGGATTCGACCAACTTTTGCACCATATTACTTATTTTGTGATTATCTACTATGCATTCAACTATCAATTTACCTAAAGAAATTTTCAAAGCCTATGACATTCGCGGTATCGTCGATGTCACCCTTACACCAGACATTGTCGAACGAATTGGTCATGCGCTGGGATCAGAGGCTAAACAACGTGGTCAGTCAGAAATCTGTATTGGTTACGATGGCCGTCTATCTGGCCCAACACTTGCCGAGGCTTTATCGATTGGAATACGCAAGGCAGGGATTGATGTAGTGAACTTGGGAATGGTGGCAACCCCCATGGTTTATTTTGCCGCGCATTTTTTAAATACTCAATGTGGCGTTATGGTGACGGGTAGTCACAACCCACCTAACTATAATGGTTTAAAAATGGTACTAGCAGGAGAAACGCTCTCAAATGATGCGATTCAAGCACTACGTGAGCGCATTGAAACCAATCAGCTGAGTTATGGTGAAGGCTTAGAACGTAAATACAGCATTGCCGATGATTACATTCAAACCATTCAAGCTGACATCAAGCTGACACGCCCGATGAAAATTGCTGTGGATTGCGGCAACGGTGTGGCCGGTGCTTTTGCCAAAACGCTCTATAACGCAATAGGTTGTAGTGTGGATGAATTATTTTGTGAAGTGGATGGGCACTTTCCTAATCATCACCCTGATCCTTCTGTGCCTGAAAACTTAAC
>NCGC01000021.1 GCA_002281475.1 Methylophilales bacterium 28-44-11 | reverse complement strand
TTTTTATATAAGTGTCTATTATTTTTAAAATTCTGGCTACATATTCATGTTTCAAGTAGATTTCATAGAATATCTCTCTGAAATCTGAATAAATTCATACCTTTCTACCTGCCAAGAAATTTAAAAAAGTACTAGCTAGAACTAATCCGATGAAAAATAAATGTGTAATAAAGTTAGCTTAATATCATTTCATGCGCTAACTAGCTCGCTCGGGCGTTAAGTGATGAGAAATTCAATTTTTCTATGAGCGTTTATGAAGTGTATTGATTAGGTGTTTTCTCGACAACTTGATGACATGCGCAACTGATTTCATTTTAGAAGTGAGGAAATAGTGAATTTCTGATGTAGTTATCTTTGGAGAAATGAATAATGATAAGTTCGAAATTGATGAACAAAGTAAGTGCCTCGGCAGCTGCTTTGATGACAATGTTTGTAACCAATACCTATGCTGCTGACTTGATTGCAATTAACAGCGCAAACCAAATCAGTATTTTTAATGCAAATAGCGCAGATGACGCAGTATTTACAACAATCACTGGCGCGGCATCCGGTGAGAGTTTTATTGGTATTGATCTTCGCCCATCAAACAGCCTTGTCTATGGTATTACACAAAGCAACAAAATCTACACCATTGATGCTTATAGTGGCAACAGTACATTTGTTGCAAATTTGGCAAATCCAGTGATTGCTGCTGGTAAGTCCTATGGGTTTGATTTTAATCCTGTAGCAGATATTGGTGGTGCTTCATCATTACGCTTGGTCAGTTCAACTGGTGATAATTATGCAATTAATGTCAATACTGGTGCTGTTACATTAGCCACTTCATTGATTCCAGGCTTTACAGGCGTTTCTTACAC
This sequence comes from Methylophilales bacterium 28-44-11, assembly GCA_002281475.1. Lineage (GTDB taxonomy): Bacteria > Pseudomonadota > Gammaproteobacteria > Burkholderiales > Methylophilaceae > Methylophilus. Next base: position 39,910 of record NCGC01000021.1, on the reverse strand, counting down.
CAATAGCAATGCTAGTAATCCAACTACCGTGCCATCTAGCACAGCGTTGTATTACATCAACAGTGCAAACGATACATTGAATGTGGCTACCACAGCCTTCAATAATCCCTCTATCAGTATTATCGGAAGCTTGGGCTTAGATGTATTAAGTGCGAATGGGTTTGAAATTGATGCGAATGGTATTGGTTATGCAGCAGTCAACATGGACAATGGCTTTTTGAAGTCTGAGCTCATCCGTATCAATACCATGACTGGTCAAGCAGAGTGGGTGAGTACTTTTAATGGCACCATCAATGGCTTAACAGTTGCGGCGGTGCCAGAGCCAGAAACTTACGCGATGTTGATTGCAGGCCTTGGCATTTTAGGCTTTAGTGCACGTCGTCAAAAGAAATAATAGTGGTAAAAGTAAAGCGCCAGCCTTGTAAGGTTGGCGCTTTTTTTATATGTGCTAAAAGCTTTGTTTTAGGTAGCTTATCTTTATTTTAAATTGCAGGTAGAGGGTTTACATTTGCAACAAGCGAGACATTAACTAAAACTTAAGTGTTAGTTCAGTTTACCGCTTTTTATCTTCCGCATCTTTTTTTGCTTTCAGCTCTGCACGTTGCGCAGTTTTTCTACGGCGCATACTCACAATACCCTCACCAGGCTTACGTTTATCTGGGTCAGCAAATGGATTGTCACCTTGGTTAAATTGCACACGCAGTGGCGTACCTGTGAGTTGGAAGGTTTTGCGAAATACACCCTCCAAAAAGCGTTTGTAGCTGTCTTTAATGCCGTCGACATGGTTGCCATGAATCACCACTATGGGCGGGTTCATGCCACCTTGGTGGGCATAGCGTAACTTAGGACGAATACCACGGGTAATGGGCGGTTGGTGTTGTGCAATCGCATCTGTGAGTACGCGTGTAAGTTGCGGTGTGGGTAACTTTGCCATCGCTGCTTTAAATGCACCATCGACCGACGTCAGCAATTCAGGTAGCCCTTTTTTACGCAAGGCAGAAATGTAATGGAACTTGGCAAAATCCAGAAACATCAATTTTCGGTCAATCTCACGTTTTACCCAGTCACGCTCATCTTCTTTCAATCCATCCCATTTGTTAATTGCCACCACCAGCGCACGTCCGGAATCAAGAATGTAAGCAGCAACGTGTGCATCTTGCTCTGTAATGCCTTCTTGCGCATCCACCACTAAAATGGCTACGTTGGCATCTTCAATGGCTTGCATGGTTTTAACGACAGAAAATTTTTCAACGGCCTCGAATACACGTCCGCGTTTGCGCACTCCTGCAGTATCAATAATCGAGTATCGTTTGCCGTTTTTTTCTAATTCAATTTCAATCGAATCACGTGTGGTACCGGGTTCATCAAAGGCAATGACTCGGTCTTCTCCCAACAATGCGTTGACCAAAGTGGATTTTCCTACGTTAGGTCTGCCCACAATCGCAATGCGCGGAATTTTGTCTGTTTGTTTGTTTTCATCAAACACTGGCTCCGGAAATTGTTCCAGTGCCAGTTCTACAATGTCTTTAACGCCTTCGCCATGCGCAGAAGAAATGGAGAGTGGGTCGCCTAGGCCTAATTCATGAAAGTCAGCCGCCACTACGGCTTTATTCATACCCTCAGTCTTATTGACAGCCAATAACACTGGGCGCTGGGCTTTGCGTAGTTTGTCCGCAATGATAAACTCTTGTGGCGTTAATCCAGCACGACCATCGACTAGAAAAATAATCACATCCGCTTCATCAATCGCCAGCAAGGTTTGCTTGGCCATCTCTTTAAGTATGCCACTCTCTGCCGTCGGCTCAAACCCGCCTGTATCAATCACTAAATAGGGCTTGCTAGCACCAATGCCGCGCCCGTAATGACGATCACGCGTAAGGCCAGGCAAATCTGCAACTAAGGCATCTCGACTTTTAGTCATGCGGTTAAACAGCGTAGATTTGCCAACGTTTGGTCGGCCAACTAAAACAATGGTAGGTAACATAAATTATTTAACAGTGATGGCATATAAGCCACCACCACGTGTTTCTGCAATGAGTTGAGAGGTGCTGTTGCCAGCGATGATAGACATGACGGCTTCATCGTCAATTTTGATGCGACCGACAAAACTGCCGTCATCACGGCTCAAAAAGTGAATGTATCCTTCTAGGTCACCAATGGCGATAAAAGTGCCCATCGACAATGGTTTAGTCAAACGTCTGTTAGATAAATCACCTTGACGCCAGAATGTACGTCCATTTTCATAATCCAATGAGTAGACGGAGCCTAAGGTATGACTCACAAAAAGTTTGCCATCTTCTGCCGTTAGGCCGTTATAGCTTGAAATATCTCGGTTCCACAACACTTGACCATTTTTTCTATCAATGGCGGCGATTCTGCCTTGATAGGCAACAGAAAAAAGCAAAGGGCCATCTACAAATGGCAGGCTGGTGATGTCGGCAATCCGCTCAATTTCTGTCACACCTTTTGGTTGTGCCACAGTGGCTTCCCATATGAGTTTGCCATTGTCTGCACGAATAGCCGCCAGTTTTCCACCCGCATAGCCAGCATATACAGCACCGCCATCCACAATTACACCCACGCTACTTCGCAACGTGAGGGCAGGGGCCGTACGCTCATACACCCATTTACGACTGCCGTCGGCAGCATCAATGCCGTAAATACGGTTATCACCTGTTCTGACAATGACTTTGCCATCAAAATAGCGTGGCACGCTCAATATTTCGCTACTTAATTTAGAACTCCACAGTGGTTTACCACTCACATCCAAAGCAAATACATGACCTTTGTTTGTGCCAACCATTACTAAACCGCCACCAGTCCCCACACCACCGCTGATGGTTTCACCAATATTGGTTTTCCATAGTTGCTTGCCGTTGAGCGCATCAATTTTGATGATGTCACCCTCGCTATTCGTTCCATATACAAAGCTTGTTTCTAATGCAGGTGTGTAGTCGTAGCGCGTAGTCTCACCCAATTCTAATGACCAATCCACTTTAGCGGTGTATGACGCTTTAATTTCTTCAAGTTCTGCTGGTGGATTTGGAGGTTCTGCACCAAACAGTTTGTCTGCCACGTCGTAACGCAATTCTGTAATCGCGCTGCATGCAGTCAATGACACTAAAAATAGGGCGACACAAGTTTTGATTAGGCTATTAAATAATGGATGCAAACGAATTTCCCTAAAAAAGGCGATAGATTTGTTACATGGATGGGCAATGAACTTATCCACCTAATGATTCAAGTTTCTGTTTGGTAAGTTGAGACAATCTGCCTTGGGGATCTAAGTTTTTCAGGGCGGAAGTCAAAGCTTTTTTTGCCTCTTCTGTTTTGCCTTCGGCCAAAAACACATCACCTAGCAAATTATCTTTAAGCCCCAAATAACCTTGGTCTTGAATATTATTCAGTACTTTTTTAGCACTCTCGTAGTCTTTATTTTCATAATGTATACCTGCTAATTGCAGTCCTGCAATGGCCTGAACACTTGATTCTTTCGCATGTTCAATTGCCCACTGCAATTGTTGTTTAGCCCCATTCACATCTTTGGCTTCGTATTGTGTTTTGGCTAAAAACACGGCAGCACGTCCGGCATACGGCGTCACTATGTATTCTGATGTTAATTGATTAGCTTGCGTTTTAATGGCATCTAGCTTAGTTGCGTCAGTTGTCACTAATGTTTGATAAATATTAGAGGCTTCAGTAGATTTTTTTTGAATCCAGTAATGGTAACCTTGCCAACCAACGTAAGCTAACACCACCACCAACACAAGGCTGGAAACCATTTTTCCGTTTTTAGCCCACCATGCTTTGAATTCGTCTAATTGCTCTTGCTCTTCTAAATCGTACGCCATGTTTTACCCTAAAAATTTAAGCCGCTTTACGGCCTGGAATTGCCTGTAATAATTGTTGTGTATAACTTTGCTGTGGTGATTGGTAAATCGATTCCACAGCGCCTTGCTCAACCACTTGACCTTTGTGCATCACCACTATGTCGTTGGCAATATGCCTGACGACACGAAGATCGTGGCTAATAAATATGTAACTCAAACCCATCTCTTGTTGCAATGATTTTAACAACAGTAAGATTTGCGCCTGCACAGAAACATCTAAAGCGGAGACTGGTTCATCGCAAATCACAACCTTAGGTTGTAATACTAGTGCGCGTGCAATACCTATACGCTGTCTTTGCCCACCAGAAAATTGATGTGGAAATTTTTTTTCATCTTCAACTGATAGTCCAACGCGTTCTAGCATTTGGCGTACCTGTGCTAAGCGAGAAGCTGCATTGCCGATATTGTGAATCACCAATCCTTCACCCACAATATCACCGACACGCATGCGTGGATTTAGCGAGGCAAAAGGATCTTGAAACACCATCTGCAGATTTTTACGCACGCCACGCAATGCATCTTTATCGAGTTGCGCTAACGATTGGCCTTGAAAAATCACATCACCGCTGTCATAAGGTTGCAATTGTAACAGACAACGTGCCAAAGTCGATTTACCACTGCCTGATTCACCTACTACCGCTAGGGTAGAACCTTGTCTTAGTTGGACGCTCACATCGTTTAACGCTTTGATTTCTGTTGTACCAAACCCAAACCGTCCGCTACGTTGACTGTAGGTTTTATTTAAATGAAGTGCTTCTAAGATGACGTCACTCATGCTGCAACCTCTTTCAACCAAGCATAATCAATCGGTTTGAGTGTTTTAAGACCTTCTGCATCGGGAACGCAGGCTAATAGGGCTTTGGTGTAAGGATGTTGTGGATGATGCAACACTTGCTCACAGGTGCCCGTTTCCACAATTTCGCCACGAAACATCACAATCACATCGTCAGCAATGTCTGCAACCACCCCAAAATCATGCGTGATAAACAACATAGCCATGTTCATGCGAGTCTTTAATTCATTCAGCAATTTAAGCACTTGCGCTTGCACGGTCACATCGAGTGCGGTGGTAGGTTCATCAGCAATCAATAAAGCAGGCTCGCACGCAATACTCATGGCTATCATGACACGTTGACGTTGACCACCTGACAATTCATCGGGATAGCTGTCAGCACGCTCAGGAGGAATGCCGACTTGTTGCAGGAGTGCGCTAATACGATTTTTTAATGTGGTCCCTTTTAACCCTAAATGGGCAGTGAGTGGTTCGCCAATTTGATAGCCTACTGTCAGCACTGGGTTGAGTGAGGTCATCGGTTCTTGAAAAATCATACCAATTTTAGCACCACGTACTTTTTGCATGGCTTTATCATCTAATTTGGAAATATCCTGACCTTGAAATATCACATGTCCGCTGGCTTGTAATTGTTTTGACAATAAGCCCATGATGGTAAGTGCGGTTAAGCTTTTTCCACTGCCCGATTCTCCAACAATACAAGTAGTTTTCCCGGTCGATAATGTAAAGCTCGCATGGTTGACGAGCATGCGTGTAACGTCGTTTTTGGGACTCACATTAAGGTGTTGAATGTTTAAGATTTCAGTCATGTCTGATGTTATTCAATCTAGTGTTATTCAATGTTGTAAACGATGGTCACGACCACGCGTGCAATTTTATCGATCGTTGATTTATCATAGACACCACCATAGCTATTATCGCTATCGTCACTACCGCCCACAGGCAAGATATAAAAAGCGCCTTGGCTTGCAGATTTCATGACACCCACTTTTACCCCATCTTGCTTTACAAATTCCGTGGCGCGAGATCGCGCGTTTTTGGTAGCGTCCGCGATTAGAGACATCTTAATAGCTTCTAAGTTGCCAACTAAATAACTGGGCGCTTGAGCAGATACCGGATGATTGTCAGCGCGTAATTGCAGAAATGCTTTATTGGCAGCGGTGATTTTTGTTAATTCCTGAGTGGTTATACGGATATTTTGATAAGCATCAAAGCCTTTTTGTACTTGGCGTGGAATATCCTTAATGAAAATTTCCTCGTAATGTGGGCCAATGGTTTCCACATCGACCGACCAAGTATCTTGAGAAAGGCCTTGTTTCGTAAGGAAGTCTTGCACAGCCTTAAGCTCTTGAGCTACGGCTTCCAGTGCTTCTGCTTGCGTGTCTCTTGCTACACCAATGGTAATCACCCATTCAGCGCTATCCGCTTGAATTGGTTTTTCGGCCAAGCCTTTGACCGTGATCGATTGCTGTCCTGAAACGGCGCGCTTGGCTTGCACGCCAAGAATAAAGGCTGCACTCGACATGCCAATTGCCAAGAGCAACCCTAAGATGGTCATCGCGCTCAAAAAACGATTATTTTCCGTCATGGCTATCCAATCAATGTTTTGACTTCGTTGAGTTTACATCGTTTTTGTTCGCCGGTGCTTAATAGAGGTTTGATCGATATTTCACCCGCCAATGCTTCGTCGTCGCCCAAAATAGCGGCATAGCGTGCGCCACTTCTGTCTGCCTTTTTCATTTGCGATTTAAAGCTGCCACCACCCGCATGCAACACCACAGATAATCCATCATTTCTCAATTGTTCTGCCATCGCAAATGCATGTTGCTCAGCATGCTCCCCAACGTTCACCAAATATAGATCAGGTGCATTGTTAGCAGTGACGCCATATTCTTGCATAAGCAAGAATACACGTTCTAGGCCAATGCCAAATCCACAAGCAGGCGTTGATTGACCGCCGAGTCTTTCCACTAATGTGTCATATCGACCACCACCCGCAATCGTGCCTTGCGCGCCAAGTTTGGTGGTAACCCATTCAAACACGGTACGGTTATAGTAATCCAAGCCTCGCACAAGGCGATGATTGATGCTGAATGGAATGTTGGCTTGGGTTAGTAAGTGACAAAGTTTTTCAAAATGTTGACGGCTAACATCACCTAGGCAATCCATTAATTTTGGCGCAGCCTCACACATACTTTGCATACGTGGATTTTTGGTGTCTAAAATACGCAGTGGATTGGTATGTAAACGACGCTTTGCATCATCGTCTAATAAGTCTGCATGTTGCTCAAAGTATTGTATTAATGTTTCTCGATAAGCTGCACGCTCATGCGCATCGCCAATGCTGTTGATGTGAAGGGCGACATCGTGAATGCCAAGCCCAGCCCAAAGTCTAGCCAACATAATGATTTGTTCAGCATCCACATCTGGGCCATCAAAGCCAAATGCTTCCACACCAATTTGGTGAAATTGTCGTTGGCGCCCCTTTTGAACATTTTCGTGCCTAAACATCGGGCCCATGTACCATAAACGCTGTGGGCCATTATAGGTAAGACTATGCTCTACTACTGCACGCACGCAGCCTGCGGTTCCTTCCGGGCGTAAAGTGAGTTTGTCACCATTCAGCGCATCCTGCCATGCATACATCTCTTTTTCGACGATATCGGTATGCTCACCCACGCTGCGGACGAATAGTTCTGTAGGTTCAACCAGTGGCATGCGAATGTTGTTATAGCCATATTGCGCGAGAATTTTTCGCGCAGTATCTTCTAATTTAAACCATAGCGGTGTGGCTTCTGGAAGAATGTCATAAAAGCCTTTGATACTTTGAAACTTGGTGTTCGACACAGATACGCTCATTGCAATGAATTAAATAGCTTGAATAGGAATGGTTTTGGGAGAGATTACGGTACGCAGTTTGCCACCCTCAGCATAGTTTTTTTGGACATACGTTTCTACAATGGCTTGGAATTCTTGTGCAATATGATCACCCTTGAGCGTGACCGTTTTTTCGCCGTCCACAAATACTGGCGCAACAGGCGTCTCACCCGTGCCAGGTAAGCTAATGCCGATATTGGCTAGTTTAGATTCGCCTGGCCCATTGACTACGCAGCCCATGACTGCAACACTCATGTTTTCGACACCAGGATAGGTAGCACGCCAAACTGGCATCTGCGTACGCAGATAGCTTTGGATTTGCATGGCTAACTCTTGAAAGTAGGTGCTGGTCGTGCGCCCACAACCAGGACAGGCGGTGACCAATGGTGTAAATGAGCGTATGCCCATGGTTTGTAAAATCTCTTGCGCGACAATCACTTCTTTAGTGCGGGATTCATTGGGCTCTGGTGTGAGCGATACGCGTATAGTATCGCCAATCCCTGCTTGCAATAGCAGCGCTAGTGCTGCTGTGGAAGCAACAATGCCTTTAGAGCCCATGCCTGCTTCTGTAAGCCCTAAATGTAAAGGATAGTCGCAACGTTGCGCTAGATTCATATACACTTTAACTAGGTCTTGCACATTACTGACTTTGCACGAAATGATGATTTGGTTTGGATCAAGGCCAATATCGACCGCTTGCTGTGCGCTTTCGAGTGCTGATTGAATGAGGGCTTCTTGCATGAGTGCATCGGCTGATAATGGATTTGCAGATTGACCGTTCTCATCCATCATACGTGCCATTTTGGCTTGATCTAAACTTCCCCAATTTACACCAATACGGACCGCTTTTTTATATTGAATGGCCGTTTCAATCATCGACGCAAACTGTTCGTCACGTTTGCTCCCTTTGCCCACATTGCCGGGGTTGATACGGTATTTGGCTAATGCTTTCGCGCAATCTGGATAGGCTTGTAACAACTTGTGACCGTTATAATGGAAGTCACCCACCAATGGAACATCACACCCTAGGGCATCTAATCCTTGACGAATAGTACCTACCTGCGCTGCTGCCTCGGGTGAGTTAACGGTAATGCGCACAACTTCAGAACCCGCTTGCCAGAGTGCATATACTTGTTGAATTGTCGCCTGAGCATCAGCGGTATCGGTATTGGTCATGCTTTGCACGACCACGCTGGCAGGTATAGTGCCATATAAGCCACCACCCACCGCGACATGGCCAACCATCACTTGTCTAGTATTTCTACGCAACATAAACCTTACTTTACTTTTAAACGGGCTACTTTGTCACGTGTGTGCGCCAAAAGGTCTATGGGTTGACCATCCATAGACATGGTTGTGGCATGTGCGTTGCCCACCGTGATGGTGAGTGGAGGCGACACAGAAATTATTTCCGACGCTCCACTCGTTAATACTTTGCTATACACCTGTTTGCCAGTGCTATCAGTAATATTGACCCAAGTCTCCTCGGTAGCATCAATCGATAATTGAGCACTATTACGCACACTTGTATTCTGTTGACTGATACTTAGTTCTGCAGGGGCAGGCGTAATGCTTGGCTTATTGGTTGATGCATTTGGAGGGGTAACTATATTCGTCGATGATGGCGACGTATTGGTAGACTCTTCTGCAGGTTTGGCATCGCCTGGAGCAGGGGATGCTTCAGGTATTGGCGGCGAAATAGTCTCTTCACCAGATGCTGGCGCAGGTAAAGTGATGGGTGTCGCGACATCAGGTTGTCGCTCCGCAGCTGGCAATGCAAATTCTGTATCAGTCGACGTGGCTGGCAAATCGCCTTGGGTAGTCGGTGAATTCATGCTAGGAAATTCAATGGCTACATTGGGTTTAATCACTTGGGTGTAGTAATAAAAAAACCAGACGATCAAAGCAAAACTCAGCAATAAACCGACAAACATTTTGAAAGAAAAATGAGCACGGTTCTCACCGATAACAGACGCATGCGCATCGGATTTTACGGCAAATGATTGCGGTGTACTATTTGGGACTAAGATGCTGTATGCCTCTAAGACAGGTGCAGCATCCATCTTAAGGAGTTTTGTGTAGTTACGAATAAATCCGCGCACGATATAAGGTTGCGGCAATTTGTCAAACCGATCAGCTTCCAACGCCTCAACTTGTTTTACACCCAATCTTAATTGACTGGCTACGTCTTGCACGCTGAGTTTTTGCTTTTCACGTCCCGCCTTAAGTGCACCGCCACAAGCTGACAAAGTGACAGATTCATTCAACACAGGTTCAGCAACAGGCACAATTACTTGCGCTTCTTCAACTACTTCATCCGTTGTTTCGGGTTTATTTTGTGCTTTTCGCGCCATAGTAAATAATCCAGAGAGTGCTTAATGTTGAGAATTTAACAGCAATTGCGTTTCCGCTGCGTTTGGGTATTGCTTTCTTAATTGAATGGCATAGCTGGCTTCGTTATCTTTATCACCTAAAACACGCTCAATCTTAATACCCAACCATAACACTTCAGGACTAGGCGCTACAATCAGCGTGTTTTGCAAAGTGGTTTTTGCGGATTTTGCGTCACCGCGGTTAAATTGAATATTGGCTAAATGATAAGCGGCAGGGTGCATTAAAGGTTGTAGTTGAAGTGACGCAATCAGATAGCGCTCTGCATTGATAAAGTCTTTTTTACGAATAGAGCATATGCCAGCGTTTGCATAGGCTAGGTGAGGCGTCTCATATAGCGGATTATTTACGGCATCTAGGAAATGTTTGATCGACTCTTCATATTGGCCGGTTTTACACAAAAAATTACCATAATTGTTATGAGATTCAGAGCTGTTGGGATTTAATTGCAGTGCCTTTTGAAATGCTGCATCTGCTTTAGCGTTTTCTCCAAGTGAACTATAGACCAAGCCAATTCCATTATATGCAAGGGGATAATCTGGATCATTTCTAATGGCAATATTAAACTCTTCAAGTGCTATTTCAAATTTACTTTCTTTTAAGTAGGCTGCACCTAACTCAGTATGTGCTCGCGCTTGGTTGGTCAATGCACTGTCGGTATTGTATGGATTGGTATTTTGCGACACACACGCGCTAACTAAAGAAAAAGTTAAAAACAAAAACATTTTGTACAACATGGAATGCATTTAGGATACCGCCTGTACAGAAATATGTTTTAAGCTGCGTTTTGTTTTATCTAACACTTTGCCTGCGAGTTGCCCGCATGCAGCATCGATATCTTCACCACGTGTTTTGCGCACGGTGACCACATAACCAGCACTCATTAAAATATCACGAAATACACGAATATTATGCGGTTTGGAAGTGGAGTAACCGCTATTGGGGAAAGGGTTGAATGGAATCAGATTTAGCTTGCATGGCACGTGTTTTATCACTTCCAGCAATTCATGCGCATGTTCCACCGTATCGTTAATGCCATCCAACATCACATATTCAAATGTCACAAAATCACGAGGTGCTTTTTCTAGGTAGCGGTTACATGCAGCCATTAAGTCTTTAATCGGGTACTTTTGATTAATGGGCACCAACACATCACGCAGTGCATCGTTTGGTGCATGAAGCGAAACGGCTAATGCCACTGGGCAATCTTCTTTTAATCTGTCCATCGCTGGCACAATGCCGCTTGTTGAAAGTGTCAAGCGGCGGCGGCTTAAACCATACGCACTGTCATCCAGCATAATCTGCATTGCAGTCACCACGTTATCATAGTTGGTGAGCGGCTCGCCCATACCCATCATGACTACGTTGGAAATAATACGGTCGTTTGCCGAGAGCAAATCGTAACCCGACTCACTGCGCAGTGATTGGTTTGCAATTGCCAACTGTCCAATGATTTCGGCCACACTTAAATTGCGGTTAAACCCTTGCGCGCCCGTGCTACAAAACGTGCACGCCAAAGCACAACCCACTTGGCTTGAGATGCATAACGTACCGCGATCATCTTCTGGGATAAACACGGTTTCAACACTGTTTGCAGCACCATCTTTGCCGTCAGTACCAATCAACCACTTACGCGTACCATCGTTAGAGACTTGCTCCAGCTGCACATTGGGTAATCGAATTTCAGTTTCAACAGCTAATTTTTCGCGCAGACTTTTTGCGATATCCGTCATTTGGCCAACATCATGCACCCCAAAATGGTACATCCAGCGCATCAATTGCTTGGCGCGAAAAGGCTTCTCGCCGATACTGATAAAGTAGTCGGCGAGTTGAGGTTGATTAAAATTAAGTAAATTAATCAAACTGTTAACCCTTTTTAAAAATTATTTAAACTTCGATTGTAATGATTAACCAAAGAAATATTTAATTTCAATGGCTGCATTTTCAGCGCTGTCAGAACCATGCACTGCATTTGCGTCAATGCTTTCAGCAAAGTCTGCACGAATAGTGCCAGCGGCTGCATCTTTAGGGTTAGTCGCACCCATTAAGTCACGATTTTTCAGCACAGCGCCTTCGCCTTCTAAGGCTTGAATCATCACAGGGCCAGAAATCATGAATTTAACCAAGTCTTTAAAGAAAGGGCGCTCTTTATGCACTGCGTAAAAGCCTTCTGCTTCAGCTTGCGATAAATGTGTCATTTTAGCGGCCACAATTTTTAAACCTGCATTTTCAAAACGTGTGTAAATTTGACCAATCACATTTTTAGCAACTGCGTCTGGTTTGATAATGCTTAGGGTGCGTTCTACTGCCATGTTAACTCCAAAAAATAATAAATGAATGAACAACTTACGTTAAACGCAAATTTTAGCATTTTTAATGTTGTTTATAAATGAAGATTTTATAATCTACTTGAATTAACGATAGCGTTCACCTAGGATGCCTATTGATTATAGATACTATAAAAATAACAAATGAGTCTAGAACCCAATCAAACCTTTGGCAATTACTTAAGCACTTATCTCAATGCCAGCTTTGATAGCCGTAAACTTTCCATTACGTATAACACGGCTGCCAATACCCTAGAACAATTACAAACCCTTGCCATTCTGTGCGTGGGTGCCTGGCTAGTCATGCACAACAGCAACTTCACAATTGGTATGTTGGTCGCGTTTCAAATGTTCTCCGGCAGATTGTCACAACCGGTGATGCGTTTAGTCGGGCTCTGGCAAGAGTTTCAACAAGCAGATATTGCAGTCAAGCGGTTAGGCGATGTCATGAACGCCCCAGCCGAACCGGTGACACTGATTCCTACCAGAGCCAATATTCAGCAAGCTACTAATATTACAGTTGATAGTTTGGGTTTAAGTATAGTGATGACTTACCATGGTTATATCAAAACCTTACTTTCAATATTCAAGCAGGGCATTGTGTATTGGTGATGGGCCCAAGCGGGTGCGGTAAAAGCACTCTTGCTAAACTCCTCCTTGGTTTCTATCAACCGCAACAAGGCAATATCAAACTCAATGGGCAAGACATTCGCTATCTTGCGGCCAACGAGTTGCGCAATCACTTCGGTGTAGTGCCACAAGAAACAACCTTATTCTCTGGCACCATCTACGACAACCTCATTCTCGCCAATCCACACGCCAGCTTTGATCAAATCATCCAAGCTTGCCAACTGGCAGAGATACACCAAGCTATTGAGAAGCTTCCGCAAGGTTATCAAACCTTCGTAGGTGAGAATGGTACAGGTTTGAGTGGTGGACAAAAACAGCGCATTGCCATTGCCAGAGCATTGCTTAAACAGCCCAAAGTGCTGATCTTTGATGAAGCGGTTTCTAACTTAGATCAACAAACTGCAGAACACTTTGCACAGACGGTGAATAAGCTCAAAGGCAAAGTCACCATTCTGTTCATCACGCATCAACTGCCTAAGGGACTCAATGTTGATGAGGCAGTGGTGTTAGGAAAGGCTGAGTCAGTTAAAACGAAAAATCAAAATATAACCGAGGTCAATTAGTTGTAATGAGGAGGTGCAGAATGTTCAAAAGTTTAAATGTATGGAGGGTAATAAAATGACTGAGAAAATTCGGATTATGTATTCAAAGACTTATCGTTTTAGTTTCAGACTCGTTGCTTGTGTATTGGTTATTTCAGTTCTTTTGATAACTGCATGCAGCCAAAAGCCTACAGAAAAAGAGTTGAGAGCCCAGTTTTTTGAACATAAAACTGAAATTAATATGCTTTTGAAAATGCAACATTAGGACTCAAAGGTCATAAGAATTGCGCCAACATTCACCCGCTTAAGTAACGACTGGTCTTGGCCAAGAAAAAAAATTGGTTTTAGTGAAAAACGATGGGACGAATATCGTCATTTATTTATTTTGGCAAAAATCAACAATTGCTTACAAAAAGAAAAAGAAAGCGTTGCATTTTTGGTAGATAGATGGAGGGGATTTATATATTTTAAAAAACCTCCCCATGATATTAGAAAAAGCTTTGAAGAGTGTCACATGGTAAAGAAATCAGATACATGTTTCGTGCCTGTAGACGGTAATTGGTATTTATTTAAGGGATAGCCCGCGTAGGGCGGACTCGTTTACAGTCCGCCGCATGAAAACAATCTCCTATCAAACCTATGGATTATCGTGATGCATAACATCCTAGAGGTGCTTACTTAATTTGTCTTCTTAATCCGGCATGGCTAGCATTAAAACCAAGAATAGCGCATGATTTCTGCTGCTGATACTGCAATATGTGGGTATTGAACGCGCTATGATGTGGAAATGGTGAATTTGTGTTGTGTGATGTAAAGTGCACACAAACGCAGTTTGAAATGCACCGATATTGAACTCATTAAACTATGGCAGAATAGAATCCATGCAAACGATATCCTCAACCCAAAATGTGCTTGCAACATGCCCGGCTTGTGGCTTGTTGTGTGACGATGTATCGGTAAGTTGGCAAAGTGCTGACGCTAAGCCTGAGGTCACTCTAAAATCGGGCGAAACCTGTGCTAAAGCGGTTACATTTTTCTCTCGCCCTTTAAACGCTCACTCACCCATGATTGCTGGTAAGCCGGTTAGCCTTGCAGATGCGTTTGACCGGGCAGCAGAGTTGTTGGCAACAGCACAATCACCATTAATCGCAGGCTTGAGTACCGACCTTGCTGGATTTAGAGCCGCGTATGCATTTGCACAGAAAATCAAGGCAGAGATGATGCACATGAATGTGCAAAGCTCCTTGCGTAACACTAAGGTGTTGCAATCGACTGGGTGGCAAACTACAACCCTTACAGAAGTAAAAAACCGTGCAGATATGATAGTGCTGATTGGCACGGATGTGGTCAGCCACAATCCGCGCTTTTTTGAACGCACAGTGTGGGTGGATGACGCCATGTTTACCGAGCCTGATTCACGCAAAATAGTGTATTTGGGTGGGGATGATTTAAATACCGCACCCGGCGTAACCCCATCTAGGGTGCAGCCAACAGTGATACCATGCGCTACTAAAGACTTGCCAGAAGTCACCGCAGCATTGCGTGCTTTGTTGCAAGGCAAGCCTGTTAAGGTAGAAGCGGTGGCAGGTGTTGCTATCAGTGCCTTAAATGCTTTAGTTGAGCAACTGAAACAAGCTAAATATGCGGTGCTGGTTTGGGTGGCGAAAGATTTGGACTTTCCACATGCTGAACTCACCATACAAAATATTACCGAGAGTGTGGTGGTGTTGAATCAGCAATCTCGCGCGATGGGTTTGGCTTTGGGTGGTAGCGATGGCGATACCACCGTGAATTATGCGCATACATGGCTAGATGGCCTCACTTTGAGTGAGCACGCGTTGGAGGCACATGATTTGATGATTTGGGTCAATAGCTTTAGCCCAGATAAACCTTTGCCTAATTTTCATGCGCCGATGATTGTATTAGGGCACCCCGGTACAGTATTTACAACGCCGCCTGAAGTGTTTATTCCAGTAGCAACGCCTGGTTTGGATAGCGCAGGGACTTTATTTAGAGTGGATTCCTCTGTGGTGTTGCCATTGAAAAAAGTACGTAAAAGTACATTGCCGACCTTGGCCGAAGTATTACAGCAATTGGAGGCACAATTGGCATGATAACGTTATTGAAAAACGCCAAAGTGATTGACCCTGCTCAGGGGAAAGATGGTGTCACGGAAAATATATATATTCGTGATGGTCGTATTGTTGCAAAGCCGAGCGACACTGAAAAAATACATCAAACCATTGATTTAAATGGAAAAATAGTGATGGCAGGAGCGATTGATATGCATAGCCATATTGGTGGTGGCAAAGTCAATATTGCGCGCATGATGTTGCCAGAGTATCAAGCAACGCGTAATTTAAGCGAGCCTGAAGCCCATATTTGCACCCCAAGTTGTACGCACAACGTAACGCCAAGCACAACAGATACCGGTATGCGCTACATTGAGATGGGTTATACCGCTGCGTTTGAGCCAGCGATTTTAGCGATTAACGCGCGGCAGGCGCATTTGGAAATGGGCGACACTCCCATGATTGACAAGGGTGGTTATGCCATGTTGGGAAATGATGATTACTTTTTAAGGTTGCTGGCAGGAAAAGCTGACCAAAAAGCCATCAATGATTATGTGGCTTGGACCTTGCACTCTACACAAACGATTGGTATTAAAGTAGTAAACCCAGGTGGTATTTCTGCCTTTAAGTTTAATCAGCGTCGTTTAAATTTAGACGAAAATAATGTGCATTACCAAGTGACGCCACGGCAAATTTTGCAGAGCTTGAGTCGCGCAGTGAATGAGCTTGGTATAGCCAAGCCATTGCACGTGCACTGCAATAATTTAGGCACGGCGGGTAATTTCCAAACTACCCTAGATACGATGGGCGCCAGCGATGGTATACCCATGCATCTCACACATATTCAGTTTCATAGTTATGGCACAGAGGGGGACAAAAAATTCTCATCTGCTGCGGCACAAATTGCCCAAGCGCTCAACGCTAACAAACATATTAGTGCCGATGTAGGCCAAATATTGTTTGGGCAAACCGTGACAGCTTCTGGCGACAATATGATGCAACATCTTAATGCCAAGATTGCCAACCCAAAAAAATCGGTGATCATGGACATCGAATGCGATGCTGGTTGTGGCGTAGTGCCATTTAAATATCATGATCAAAATTACGTCAATGCCTTGCAGGTGCGCCATTCACAAGTTATCCGCATTTGATTCGTTTATTGATGGATAAGACATTTAGAAATGATGCCTTTGCCAAGCTCAATTTAGATGCGCAGGCCATGAGTAATTTAACCAGCCTGAATCGTGAATATAGCCTGTATGAGATCGCGACCATGACGCGCGCTGCAGCTGCCAAATTAATTGGTCTGCATGACCGTGGTCACTTAAGCATAGGTGCGGCCGCGGATATCACAGTGTATACCGACCAAGCTGATAAAGAAGCCATGTTTAGTAAACCAGACTATGTATTTAAAGATGGTGAGTTAGTGGTGAAAGATGGCAAAGTCGTCAAAGTGGTATGGGGCAAAACACACACCTCAAAACCTGCGTTTGATATCGGTGTAGAAAAAGGCCTAAAAGATTACTTTGATAAATACCATACGATTCAACTAGATAACTTTAAAATGAGTGATGATGAAATTGCGCAAGATGGTCGCAACCAAGTCATCAATCATTTCAAATCATAATGTTTTTTTGAGGGCAACGCATGAGTCGATTGTACGGTGAGCAACACAGAACATTACAGGACGCGTTTGGGACCACGCAATTGGCGGACCGGGTGGAAGCGATTGCCTGTAAAACTGAGTTTGATGAGGATGCAAAAGGGTTTATCGAACACCTTGACATGTTCTTCTTGTCGAGTGTGGATCACCAAGGACGGCCTACCGTTTCATTTAAAGGCGGTGACGCTGGCTTTGTGAAAGTGATCGATGCAACGACGCTCATGTTCCCTAGTTATGACGGCAACGGCATGTTCTTTTCAATGGGTAACATCAGTACCAACCCACAAGTAGGGCTACTGTTTATCTCGTTTGAAAAACCTCATCGCATTCGTGTACAAGGGACTGCCACACTTTCAAAAGAGCCTGCTTTGTTATCTCAATTTAAAGAAGCTGAGTTCGTAGTTTTGGTGAAGTTGTCTGAGTTATGGCAAAACTGCCCACGCTATATCCCTCAGATGCAAAAAGTACGCGACTCTCGATATGTGCCAAGATCTGCATGTGAAACACCTGTTGCGGAATGGAAACGTATTGATTTAATGCAAGATGTGATTTTGGAAAAAGACAAAGAAAAAGTAGAAACATTAGGCACAATAGATATTAACAGTTGGGTGGAAAAAATTAAAACAGGTCATCCAGAAGCATAATCATGATGAATAAAACAATATGAATATCAATGGCGTACACATAGACGATACTTTTGCTGAGGCATTCAATATGCGTGGCACGCGCGTAATCATTACTGCGCTCAATCTCAAATGGGCCTACAACGCTGCCAATGCCATGACTGGTTTTGCCACCAGTGTGATCGGCTGTGGCGTAGAGGCGGGTATCGAACGTGAATTAACACCGGATGAAACACCTGATGGGCGGCCAGGGGTGGCTGTATTGATGTTTGCCATGGGTAGCAAAGTGTTGATGCAACAGTTGGAAACACGCATGGGTCAATGTATATTGACTTGCCCGACGGCGGCAGCTTTTTCAGGTATTGCATCAGATGATCAAATTAGCTTAGGTAAGCATCTGCGCTATTTTGGCGATGGCAATCAGGTGTCCAAATTGATTCCCGATGCCAATGGTGTGAATCAACGCTATTGGCGTATTCCTGTGATGGACGGTGAATTTTTAACACAAGAAACCACGGGCATGGTGCGTGCGATTGGTGGTGGTAACTTTTTGGTATTAGGACAAAGTCAGCCGCAAGTGCTCGCAGCTTGTGAGGCCGCGATTGAGGCAATGAAAAAAATACCCAATGTGATTATGCCTTTTCCAGGTGGGGTGGTGCGTTCAGGTTCAAAAGTGGGAAGTAAATATCCCAAATTGTTTGCCAGTACCAATGATGCGTTTTGCCCCACATTAAAAGGCGTGGTCAACACCGAGCTCGATATGGACATTGAAAGTGTGATGGAAATCGTGATTGATGGGCTGACATTCGAAGATATTGCCCTCTCCATGAAAGTTGGCATTGAGGCAGCGTGTCACTTAGGCGCTAGCGCTGGTATCAAACGTATTTCTGCTGGTAATTATGGTGGCAAGTTAGGGCAACATCATTTTAAATTGCAGCCAATCTTGCAAGGAAATTTAGCGGGAGCAACCTCAGCATGACAGCGTTGATATTGACCTTAAAACCACCTGTGACAACCAAAATAGATTGCCGATTATTGACGCCGCAGCATCTGGCACAAAAAACATTGGCAGAAATCAAAGCCATGCGCTTAAGTCAGCACCTGATTGTTGCAGATGTATTTGATGTAACAGGTGAAAATGTGAATCAAATCATCTTTAAGCAGGCCACGCATTCACTTGATTATGTGGGTTATCAAATGAAATCTGGTCAAATAACGGTGGAAGGTGATGCGGGAGATTTTATTGGTGCGGCGATGCAAGGTGGCGTACTGATTTGTAAGGGGAGTGTGGGCGAACGCGCGGGTGATAGCATGCGTAGAGGCATGCTCTTGATTGAAGGGGATGCAGGAGAGTATTGCGCGTCAAGCATGAAAGCCGGTACTCTAGGCGTTCTCGGAAATACTGGGGCTCGACTTGGATTTGGCATGAAGCGCGGTACACTTTTACTGGCGCAAACGCCAACGTTACAAGCCACTTGGTTAGATTGTGGCTGGCACACCTTGCCATTTTTAAATATCCTTTACCAGTCATTTAAAACACTCGATACCCGATTTGCTACCTTGACACAAATGCGTGTACAACGCTGGATGGGGGATGTGTCTGGTCTTGGGAAGGCAGAAATTTTAGTATTGGCCTAACAATTTCGCTTTTTCATCTCCAAAAACAATCATATACATTAGGGAGATAACATGAAGTTATTAGAGAAGTTGCAAGGTGACCATGCCGCATTACCCGCAGCATTTTCGGTCAAATCCATTGGGCTTGCATGGCTTGGTGCTTTTGTTGCAATTGCAGTGGTCGCCATCATGACGCAGCGCTTGGAGTATATGCTTATACTGGGCTCATTCGGCGCATCGTGTGTCATTCTGTTTGCCTATCCAGATGCCCCTTTTGCACAGCCACGTAATACCATCGCAGGTCATTTTTTAAGTTCGTTAGTCGGATTAGTCGTGGTTTCTTTTTTGGGCGTGACATGGTGGGCATTGGCCATTGCCGTCGCTACTGCGGTTGCGCTTATGATGGTGACCCGAACAGTCCATCCTCCAGCAGGCTCAAATCCAGTGATTGTGTGGTTGATGGCAGCCTCTCATGGTGGACTAAGTTGGGATTTTTTGCTTTTCCCCACCTTGTTGGGTGCCATTGCAATCACTATCGTTGCCCTCATTTATAACAATATTACCCGTGAAGGCCGGTATCCAAAATACTGGTTTTAATACGCGATTGGGGCGGGTAGTGTTAAAATACCCTTTTTAAAATAATGTTATTCTGTGATGAGCCAATACTTAACTGCCGCCCTCTACAAATTTGTGAGCTTGCCTAATTACCAAGCATTGCAAGCGCCTATTTTAGCCATGTGTAATCAACATCAAATCAAAGGTACATTGCTGCTTGCTACTGAAGGCATCAATGGCACCATTGCTGGCGCTCCGGAACATATCCAAGCGGTGCTAGCTGCTTTACGTCAATATCCAGAGTTTAGTGACTTAGAACACAAAGAGTCCTACGCGGACACACATCCGTTTTATCGCATGAAGGTGAAGCTAAAAAAAGAAATTGTGACCATGGGTGTACCAAATATTGACCCCAATCAAGTGGTAGGTACTTATGTGAAACCCGAAGACTGGAATGCATTAATCAGTGACCCTGATGTGATTCTGTTAGACACACGCAACGATTACGAAGTCAGTATAGGCACATTTCATGGTGCTGTAGACCCTAAAACCACCACATTTCGACAGTTTCCTGAGTATGTTGCGCAAAACTTAGACAAAAATAAACACAAAAAAGTAGCCATGTTTTGTACTGGCGGCATTCGTTGTGAAAAAGCTTCCTCTTTTATGAAGCAGCAAGGTTTCGAGGAGGTGTACCATTTACAGGGTGGTATCCTCAAGTATTTAGAAACCGTGCCGAAAGAACTAAGTATGTGGGAAGGTGAGTGCTTTGTGTTTGATCAGCGCGTGGCTGTCAAGCACGGGTTAGAGGTGGGTGATTATGATCAATGCTATGCATGTCGTATGCCATTATCACCAGAAGAACTGAAGAGTCCAATGTATACACCTGGTATTGCCTGTCCTCATTGTTATAACAAAACATCAGAAGAGAAAAAGGCGGCACTGACAGAGCGACAAAAGCAAGTGATATTGGCTAAACAACGTGGCGAAGCACATATTGGTGAACAGCAAAAAACTCCATAAAAGAAAGTAGTAATGCATGCAGTATGAGAACGAAGCATTAAACGCCTACCTCACCTTTTTACGCAGCAAAGGCGTTGCGCAAAAAAGTTTGGACGTGCGAGTTGAGTTTTTGATGCGCCTGATTGCAGGCTTAGCTTCTAAGCCCTACGATCGTATTGCCTATGCGGGTGCACTGAATATGATCATGAAAAAAACGCGTGATCAGGCTTGGCATTTTCATATGCAAGTAGCCCGTGAGTTTTATCCGTTTTGGATGCAAGACATCAAAGCGATTGCGCAACTGAGTGAACAGTATGGTGTGCAAAACGCAGTCGTAGATTGGACGCCGCTACCTACGTCTCTCAAACAATTATCTGAGATGTTGGAGCATATTGCATTTAATGAACTCGAGAGTGTGCAACTTGAACAGTACTTAAAAACCATGCGTCAACAAGGATTTGAAAAAGGGGTGATTGTTGTCAAGTTGCGCTTGGCTAAGATTGTGTTGTTGCGATTACGAGACGCACCACAAAAAAGCGGTGCCGTTTACAGAGTGGCCGTCGATATGACATTGCCACTTTTCCGATTAAAAAATTCCAGACAGTTATTTTTAACGGTGGTGCGAGAGTTTTTTCAACATTGGATCACTGAAAACACGGGCGACACCAGACAGTTGCTACGTGCTTAATTAATACAAACTTTCCCAGAATTTCCACCAGATACGTTCATCTTGCGTTGCCTTACCCGCGAGCATTGGATTTTGCGGATAATTGGTTTTTAAGATGCGTAAGGTGTCGCTTTTCAGGTCATCCATTTCCATATAATCATACGCGCTGACCATCACCACCAGCGCTTCTTCCACGGAAGTGGAGTTTGGATAATACTCTAATACATACTTTGCACGGTTTAAGGCAGCCACGTAAGCCGTCCGATTCATATAGTAACGGGCGACATGCATTTCGTGTTGCGCAAGTGCGTTGACTAAATACACCATGCGTTGAGTCGAGTCTTTGAAATAACGGCTTTTGGGATAACGGTCGGTTAGTTCTTTGAATGCGGCAAATGAAAGTTTGAGTGTTTTAGGATCACGGTCAGTGATTTCTTGCGCCGTATATTTCTCCATAAATCCACGTTCATTAAAAGTCGCTAAGCCTTTTAAATAATAAGCGTAATCTACATGTTGATGGTTTGGGTGTAATTTGATAAATCGTTCAGCTGCCGCCAAACATAAAATAGGTTCTTGTTTTTTGTAATAGGCATAGGCGATTTCAAGTTGCGCTTGTGTTGCATACACGCCATGCGGGAAACGAGATTCAAGTTTTTGAAAATACCCTATGGCTTTGTCATAGTCATTGTCTAGCATTTTTTCTTGACCAGCTGCATAGATGCGCTCTGCTTGCCAGCCTTTGGTTTCATCTAATTCCGTTGGCGCACCAAAAATAGCACAACCATTTAAAAATAAAGCTGAAATGAAAACAAGGATAAGCGGTAAAATACGTTTCACTATACAAACCTACACGAAATGTTAAACGCATTATAACTGATGCAATCGAAAAATATGAAAGAAAGCACAACCCCCATCATTGCAATTCCCGAGCATCTAAATGGTCAGCGCTTAGATTTAGCATTGCAAACCATGATGCCAGAACACTCACGTACGCGTATCCAAGTATGGATCAAAGAAGGTTTGGTCAAATTGAATCAGCAGCCTGCTACAGCTAAAACTAAAGTGTGGGGCGGGGATCAAGTCATGGTCAATCCACCACCAAATATGCAAGAAAATGCCTTTAAGCCTGAGCAAATTCCTTTGGACATTGTTTACGAGGACGACGCATTGCTTGTCATTAATAAGCCTGCAGGATTAGTGGTGCATCCTGCTGCGGGCAACTGGACTGGTACCTTACTCAATGCATTACTTTATCATTACCCTACATTAACAGATGTCCCACGCGCTGGTATTGTGCATCGACTTGATAAAGATACCAGTGGTTTATTGGTGGTAGCCAAAACGCTCGAAGCGCAAACAAGCTTAGTGCGTCAATTACAGGCCAGAACAGTCAAGCGTGAATATCGTGCAATCGTTTGGGGTCAGATTTGGCGAAACGGAAAGATTGATCAGCCAATTGGCAGGCACTCACACGCCAGAACTAAAATGGCGATTTCTCGCACTGGCAAGCCAGCAGTGACGCACTATGAAGTGTTAGAACGCTTTGGTGTGCACACCTATTTGCGTTGCAACTTGGAAACCGGGCGCACCCATCAAATCCGTGTGCATTTACAATATTTAAAAGCGCCTATGTTGGGTGATCCTGTATACGGCATTGGCAATATCATCCCGCACAAACTGATGACCCAAACCTTACGTGATGCAGTCTCTGGTTTTAACCGCCAAGCGTTGCATGCGATTAAACTGGGGTTGGTTCACCCTATTACCAATGAGCCCATGGAATGGCAAATTGACTTGGCAGATGATATGAAAGTCTTGCTTGAGGCGATGCGCCATGAAGATGTGCCTGAAGAAATCGAGCCATTTGATTTTGGTGTGGATGAAAACGGTTTGTATATTGGCGACGACAACGACGATTGGGACGATGCCGATTTTGAGGATGATGACTTCATGGAGGAAGATGAATGATTGCCTCGTCTAAGCTCTTCTCCTCTTTTATACAACCCAACTGGCCTGCACCCGCCAATGTAAAAGCATTACAAACAACGCGTAAAGGTGGCGTTAGTCTTGCGCCATATCACAGTTTAAATGTTGGCGACCATGTGAACGATAATCCCCTCAATGTTGCACGCAACCGTCAGTTATTAAGTGATTACGTGCCCTCAGAGCCCGTCTGGTTGAATCAAGTACATGGCACGCGCGTGATTGATGCTGCCTTAAGCAACTGTGTAGAGACTGCTGATGCGGCCTTTACCCAAAAAAAAGAAGTGGTGTGCGTCACCATGACCGCAGATTGTTTGCCTGTGCTGTTGTGTGACACACAAGGCACGGTTGTGGCAGCTATTCATGCAGGTTGGCGTAGCTTATGTGATGGCGTGATTGAGGCGACAGTCGCATCCATGTTGGGTCAACATTCAGCGTTACAAGCCAACCAACTAATGGCTTGGCTAGGACCAGCGATTGGGCCGCATGCGTTTGAGGTGGGAAGTGAAGTAAGAGCACAATTTGTGGAACGGGATCCACAGGCGAGTGATGCGTTTACTGCATCCGGTGATAAATGGTTAGGTAACTTGGCGATGATTGCCCAACAGCGTCTAAACCAACTTGGGGTAGATGCTGTGTATGGCATCCATGAATGTACCTACCAAGACTCTGCAAAATATTTCTCGTTTAGACGTGATGGCGACACTGGGCGCATGGCGACATTGATATGGCTAAGTGCTTAATTCAATGCGCAATCATGCATTATTACAGTTTATAATGCGCGCTCTTTATTGTTTGGATGGCTATGCAATCGCTTGAACTTTCACCGTTAGCTTGGATTGTCTCCACCTGTTTGTTGGGTGGTGTCATGAGCGTGGTTATTGCAGCATTTTTTGCACTCAACGCCCAACGTAAATGGGTGCCCATGTTGGTGAGTTATGCCATAGGTGCTTTGTTAGCTGCCGTCTTCTTAGAAATTTTGCCCCATGCGTTTGAAGTTGCCACCAGTGTAGAAGCCATGACGGGTACCGTGCTGTTTGGTATTTTATTGTTTTTTACGCTAGAAAAATTGGTGTTATGGCGCCATTGCCATGGGGATCATTGTGAAGCACATGCCCTGCATGATGAAGCGCATTGTCCTGATACCAGTCAACAACACCCAGTCAAATTTAGAACCGTCACCCAACAAGTCCCAAATATTAAAGTGCAACAGCATCATCATCACGCACATGATGATGGGCGCAGTGGCATGATGATTATGATCGGGGATACTTTTCATAACTTTGTAGACGGCATTTTGATTGCCGCCGCTTTTATGGTGGATACTCAAGTTGGGTTGGTCACAGCGATAGCGATTATTGCGCATGAAATTCCGCAAGAGGTAGGCGATTTTTTAATTCTTTTGCATTCTGGCTATAGTAAAAAGCAAGCCTTACTATTTAATTTGTTCTCTAGCTTGGCCACCATGGTGGGAGGGTTGCTCGCTTACTTTGCCTTACAAACAGTGCAAAGTTGGGTGCCCTATATATTAAGTTTGGCTGCTGCGAGCATGCTGTATGTGGCTGTTGCCGATTTGATTCCGGGTTTGCACAAACGGACCGCAATGAAAGACACGGTCATGCAGATTTCATTGATTTTTCTTGGTGTGGCTTCCATTGGTCTCACCAAATGGTGGTTAGAAGGTTAAGGTAAAGAATTATGCAGATTCCTAAAGTTGGTTTTGTTTCTCTGGGCTGCCCCAAAGCGGGTTCGGATGCTGAGCGCATTCTCACGCAATTACGTGCCGAAGGCTATGAGATTAGCGGTAGCTATGAACAGTCGGATTTGGTGGTGGTGAATACCTGTGGTTTTATCGATTCTGCAGTGCAAGAATCACTAGATGCGATTGGTGAAGCATTACACAAGAACGGCAAGGTAATTGTGACTGGTTGCCTTGGTGCCAAACAAGATGTGGTGCAAAACGCACATCCTAGTGTGTTGGCGATTACAGGTCCGCATGCACTTGAAGAAGTGATGGCGCATGTGCATACCCATTTACCCAAGCCGCACGACCCCTATACCGATTTAGTGCCCCCACAGGGTGTGCGTTTAACGCCCAATCATTACGCCTATCTCAAAATTTCTGAAGGTTGTAATCACCGTTGTAGCTTCTGCATTATTCCGAGTATGCGTGGCGATTTAGTGAGCCGCCCAATTGGTGAAGTGATGAATGAAGCCGAGAATTTAGTCAATGCTGGCGTTTCAGAAATTTTGGTGATTTCACAAGACACATCCGCGTATGGTGTGGATGTGAAATATCGCAGTGGTTTTTGGAATGGACGACCATTAAAAACACGCATGACAGAATTATGCAAGGCGCTCAGCGAGTTGGGTGTTTGGGTACGTTTGCATTATGTATACCCCTATCCGCATGTTGATGAGGTAATCCCACTCATGGCAGATGGCTTGATCTTGCCTTATTTAGATGTGCCGTTTCAACATGCTAGCCCACGTATACTAAAGAGCATGAAGCGTCCAGCCAGTAGTGAGAACAACTTAGCCCGTATTAAAGCATGGCGTGACATTTGCCCAGACATTACGGTGCGTAGTACCTTTATTGCTGGGTTTCCTGGCGAAACCGAACAAGATTTCCAAATGTTGTTGGATTTTTTGGAAGAAGCACAGTTAGATCGCGTCGGCTGTTTCGCTTATTCCGCAGTCGATGGTGCCAAAGCCAATGATTTGCCAGACCAAGTGCCAGAAGAAGTAAAACAAGCGCGATTAAGCCGATTCATGGAAGTGCAAGAACGTATTAGCGCGGCTAAATTACAATCAAAAATTGGTACGATGCAAACAGTGCTTGTGGATGAGCTCACTACAGATGAACATGATAATGTGATTGCAATTGGTCGCACAAAAGCGGATGCACCAGAGATTGATGGTGTAGTGTATTTGCAAGATGCTGAGGGTTTGAACCCCGGGGATTTTGTAGAGGTACAAATTTTAGGTGCTGATGGCCACGATTTAGTGGGTGGGCCACCAAAATAAGCAAAACTGATATTCTTAAGCCTATTTATTATCTATCTTAGATGCTTATGTTTGAAAATAGGTCAGGTAAAATCGGTGCTGGACGTTCGCTATCAGCGCGCGATTCTAAAAAGTCTAATGTATATGGACAGCGTGTAGGCTTTTTGAGCCCCTTTTTCTTTTTGCTTGCATGCGTGTCAATAAATGGTGTTTGGCTGATTCTAATATAGCCAGCGCTGCTCAATTTATCTATCGTAGTCTCAAACAAGCTGAGTGGATTGTCAATATTTTGTAGGGTAATTGAATGTTTGGCGACTTTTAGCACGTGGTACATGACAAAACGCTGTGCCGTTTGCTTACCATAGATTTCGCCAGTAAAGATTTGCATAGCAACTCCTCAACTATTTTCAGCATAATAGTGTCTTTGTAATTGATTTACAACAAGTTTTTTAATTTTTTAAGTGATTTAAAGTATTTTGAATTCAGATGGAAGAGGGGGAAAGGAAATTATTTCAGCTCCTCAGGAAAAGTGACCGAGACCCAATCATCCCCTTGTTCTGAAATGACATCAAATTTAACGATTTCACGCTTATTTTTAAAATGTATTTCATAAAAAGTATTAGGCAAAAATTCAATTTTCGGTAGGATTAAACTACAGGACCTATTGAGCGTATTTAGATAGGGGATGTGTATGCCAAAAAACTCTGTATTGATGTGTTCATCATCATTTGCAAGATGCTGAGCTCTCACATCCCGGTCTTTTTTTACTTCAAATCTCTTGAGAATGGCAAGCTGCGGATTTTCAGTGAGCAATTCAATGCCAATTTTTAATTTGGCACCACTCATTTGCTTGTTGTTTCTAATCACACCAATCGCCGGCCCGCTCTGTGTACGTGCCGTTAAAATCGCCACTAATCGATTGGGCTTAATCAAAGCACCTGAGTCTTGTGTGACAAAGGTACCAAGTCCTAATGTACTTTCATTCAATATATTCCATTTTTCTTTGCCCACCATCAATGTATTGGTATTTCCTTGATTGACGACTCTAGTTTGCACAGGTCTTTTGGCTAAATTACCATCCAATAAGCTTTTCACTGGCGCGTGATTCAAGTTCAACTGTTGTAGTAATTCACATACAGATTGAAACCCTACAGAAACGCTGGCAGACCGAATAATGTCGTGACGTATTTCCTTCCTGCGTTGACGAATGTAATCATTTCGAGTCCACTCTTTTTGTAAATAAGTAAGTGTTGCTTCAATTGAATGGCTATTTTTTAATGGTTGCCCTTTACAAGTCGGCATTTGTTGAGACTTGGCTTGAAATAAAATCTGCTTCATATCCGCTTCAAAAACATCTAAATGCCAAAATAGTGCCGCCGATGTTGGAATCACTTTACGCAAGCGTTTGGCAGGTTGGTCTTTGGTTAACTCAATATAAAATGTGTATTTTGGTTGCCATATTGAGTCGATTTTCACTTCGTGCATCGACAATGATAATAACTCTGCCACAGTTTCAATTTGTGGTTTAAGCAGTCCGCTAAAATTAAGGTTGCCTAACATCCAAAGTTGCAGAAACAAGCTGTTGACGCTGGTGCTTATGGAATCCTGATACGGTTTTATCGCGGTGTTAAGCAGTTGATGCTCAATCGCATATTGATACAACCCATTGATTTGTGACCATAAATTGGCCGGGGCACCAGCACGATCAAAATAGCGCCATTTCAGCATATTTATCGCAGTTGAAATGGCTCTTGCTAACACGATTAGTTTAATAGCGGGTTGCGGTTGTTGCTCTGGCAACTTATTAAAACTAAGGTCGATTAACTTTGTGTAAGAGAGAAACGCCATGCGGTAATAAGCATAATTGACGTCAACAATGTGATGCGTAATATCTGTTTTTAAATTATCTAGTTTCACAAAGCTAGTGATTTGTTGTTGTAGCGAAGCATGATTAGCATCCTCAATTAACAGCAACAAATGAATTTTTTCTGCCACTGACAAAGCATGGTCATTGACAATCGAGGTAATATTTTTTGCGGAAAGATTAATGCCAGAAATGGCATCTAAGTGATCAAGATCTGGTAGCCAGCTTAGACGTGTATTTAAGCCATGTAAACCTTCTTTATTAATCAGTGAAGAGAGTAATTTTTTCATACAAAACGCGAGGTAAGCATCTGATTTTTAATTCTTTACACAATGTAAACTTAATATAATTCTGTTTACACGCTTTATCAAGCTAAATTCATTGGGATGAGCCAAATGAGTCAAGTTATTGTAATGCCGATGCGTCATGTTGTGCTTTTGAATAATGATATGCAGCATGGCATGTTAAAATAGCGCACTAACATTTGAGATTAATTATGCAAGTACGCACAAGATTTGCCCCAAGTCCAACTGGATTCCTTCATATTGGAGGTGCCAGAACTGCATTGTTTTCATGGGCGTATGCCAAGCGCCATCAAGGCCAGTTTATATTGCGTGTTGAAGATACTGATGTGGCGCGGTCGACACCAGAAGCTGTGCAGGCTATTTTAGATGGCATGCATTGGCTGGGACTCAGTTACGATGAAGGTCCTTATTACCAAATGCAACGCATGGAACATTACAAGACTATTATTCAAAAGATGCTGGCGGATGGCACCGCTTACTTATGTTATTGCAGTAAAGAAGAGTTAGATGCATTACGTGAGCAACAAATGCAACAAGGGATAAAGCCGCGTTATGACGGACGGTGGCGACCCGAAGTGGATAAACACTTACCGATGCCACCAGCAGGTGTGCCTCCAGTCGTGCGTTTTAAGAATCCAGACACGGGTGTAGTTGCGTGGGATGACTTGGTGAAAGGTCGTATTGAAATCGCAAATGCTGAGCTGGATGATTTGATTATTGCGCGTGCCGATGGCACCCCAACCTATAATTTTTGTGTGGTGGTGGACGATTGGGACATGCAAATATCCCATGTCATTCGTGGAGATGATCATGTCAATAATACGCCGCGACAAATTAATATGTTAAAAGCGTTAGGTGCGAACATTCCCCAATACGCGCATCTGTCCATGATTTTAGGCGATGATGGACAAAAGCTGTCCAAACGCCATGGTGCAGTGAGCGTGATGCAGTATGATGAAGAAGGTTATTTGCCAGAAGCAGTATTGAATTATTTGGCACGCCTCGGTTGGTCACATGGCGATGAAGAAGTATTTAGTATGCAGCAATTTTGCGAATGGTTTGATTTGGATCACATTACGCCATCAGCAGCGCAATT
Organism: Methylophilales bacterium 28-44-11; assembly: GCA_002281475.1. GTDB lineage: Bacteria > Pseudomonadota > Gammaproteobacteria > Burkholderiales > Methylophilaceae > Methylophilus. The sequence goes on along the minus strand of NCGC01000021.1, from coordinate 10,007 downwards.
CAATACAGAAAAATTAAACTGGCTTAACGCGCATTATATTAAAGCTTGTCCGATGGACAAGCTGATGGCAGAAACCAGCAAACGTTTGCAACCCCTGAATATTTACGTTGAAGCATCGTCGCAATTAGCGGCGGCAATCCAGCTATATCGTGAGCGCGCCAATAATCTCAATCAATTAGCCCAAGATGTTGCTTTCTTTTTTGCACAACCCCAACCCAACAGTGCCGACGTTGAGAAACATATTACGCCTGAAGCGATTTCCGTCATGACTACGTTTGTTGCAAAGCTCAGTCATTTGGACTGGGCCGTGGAAGCCATTCACGCCGTAATGAATGAAGTGGTGACAGAACAACAGATCAAATTTCCTAAATTGGCGATGCCATTACGTGTCATGTTAACGGGTGGAGCACAATCGCCAAGTATTGACCAAGTGATGTATATTTTAGGACGAGAAGTCGCAATCCAAAGAATAAATGCCTATTTAAGCTAAAAATAACGTTTTAGGCGAACGGAATAGGAACAAAATAGTACAATCGTAGTCATTAAAGGTTGAGGGCATAAATGACGATCGTTGTTGCACGCTACTCCAACACTATTAAAACTAAAAAGGAGCATAATAATGAACAATAAAGGACAAATGTTACAAGACCCTTTCTTAAATGCATTAAGAAAAGAGCATGTGCAAGTGTCAATTTATCTTGTGAATGGTATTAAATTACAAGGGCAAGTAGATTCTTTTGATCAATACGTTATTTTGTTAAAAAATACCGTAACACAAATGGTATACAAACACGCAATATCTACCATTGTCCCAGCACGCGCTGTCAATATGAACATTCCGGAACAGTCTGAAGAATAAAACTGCATGTTTGAAAGACCATCTGGTGGCGACGCCGTAGTATTAGTCAGTGTTGATTTTGGTGAGCCTGATTATGCAGAAAGTATGCATGAACTCCGCCACTTAGTCACGACCGCTGGCATGCAAATTCGTGCCACGGTTGAGGGCAAGCGTCAAACGCCAGATGCTAAGTATTTCATAGGTTCTGGTAAAGCTGATGAACTCAAACTCATGCTTGAATCTAGCGAGTCAAAGGTTGTTGCGTTTAATCACGATTTGAGTCCGTCACAGCAACGAAACCTAGAGCGTTTTTTACAAGCACGTGTGGTGGATCGTACCGGCCTAATTCTTGATATTTTTGCGCAGCGTGCACAAACCCATGAAGGTAAATTGCAGGTTGAATTAGCACAACTTGAGCATTTATCTACTAGGTTGGTGCGCGGCTGGACCCATTTGGAGCGTCAAAAGGGTGGTATCGGTGTGCGTGGTGGACCAGGTGAAACTCAGCTTGAATTAGACCGACGCATGTTGCGCGTGCGAGTAAAACAACTTAAAGAAAAGCTGGCGAAGTTGAAGCAGCAACGAGGGATGCAACGCAGAGCACGTAAACGATCTCACTTGATGACGGTCTCTATTGTTGGGTATACCAATGCAGGCAAATCAACCTTGTTTAATCGTTTAACGCATTCTGGCGTCTATGCGGCTGATCAATTGTTCGCCACATTGGATACCACCTCGCGCAAGATGTATTTACCTGATACTTATCCGATTGTGTTGTCAGATACGGTTGGATTTATCAAGCATTTGCCTACTACGCTGATTGAGGCGTTTGGTGCAACATTGGAAGAAGCTGCGCAAGCTGATTTATTAATTCATGTAGTAGATGTATCCAGTACCAATCGTGATGCGCAGATAGCACAGGTTAATTTAGTGCTGAATGAAATTGGCGCATCGCATGTACACCAAATTTTGGTGCTTAACCAGATAGATCGTGTCGGCATGCCACCAGGCTTGGAACGCGATGAGTATGGTAAGATTTCCAAGGTAAGAATTTCAGCCATCGATGGTACAGGTATCGATGATTTGAAGCTGGCACTCACTGAGTATCAGCATTTATTGAAACAATTAAGCACAGAAGAAAGTGCGTACGCATAATCAGTTCGGAGTAATGCATGATCAAGTTTCCAGGTTTTTGGCAACGTAATAACGAAGGACCTCCTGATTTAGATGAGGTATTTCGTGATTTAAGTAAAAAAATTAATAATTTATTTGGTGGTTCTGGTGGGGGTGGAAATACGCCATCCAAGAATATCGACTTTCCAATCGTCCCCATCATAGGCTTGGTTGCCTTGGTGTGGCTAGCAACAGGGTTTTACATCGTTGATCAAGGCTCTAGAGGCTTAGTGTTGCGTTTTGGACAACATGTGGAAACGACATTGCCTGGTCCAAGATGGCATTTGCCTTTTCCGATTGAAAGCGTCGAAAATGTCAACCTTGAACAGGTGCGTACCATCGAAGTTGGGTATCGCTCCGCAGAAGGGGGCAGCTCTCGCAGTAAAGAGCCACGTGAATCGCTGATGTTAACCAATGATGAAAATATCATTGATTTACAATTTGCCGTACAGTACAACTTAAAAGATGTAGAAGATTTCCAATTCAAAAACCGTTCGACTGAGGATGGTGTTCGCGGTGTTGCTGAAACTGCGATCCGCGAAATTGTAGGTAAAAGCCGAATGGACTTTGCACTTTACGAAGGCCGTGAAGAGATTGCAGTCCGTGCAAAAAAACTAATGCAAGAAGTACTGGATCGCTATCAATCTGGTATCAATGTGGTCAATGTTACCATGCAAAATGCGCAACCACCTGAGCAGGTGCAAGCAGCTTTTGATGATGCAGTCAAAGCGAAGCAAGATTTAGAACGTCAAAAAAATGAAGGTCAAGCTTATGCAAACGACGTCATACCAAAAGCGCGTGGTACGGCTGCAAGATTGGCAGAAGAAGCGGCAGGTTACAAACTGCGTGTAGAGAATGAGGCAAAAGGTAATGCTGACCGTTTTGAACAAATTCTCACGCAGTACAATAAAGCGCCAGAAGTCACGCGTCAGCGTATGTACATTGATGCTCAAGAACAAATCATGAGCAATACCAATAAAGTATTGATTGATCAAAAGGGTGGCAATAGTTTGCTTTATTTACCTTTAGATAAGTTGATGGAACGTTCTGGCAATGCTGCGCAAAGCGCAAACACCAATGCGAAAACGCCAGCAACAGATTCAGCCCAAATAGAATTAGATACCGATCGTTCACGTGATGCTTTTAGAAGCCGTGATCGGGATGTAAGATAAAAATGAAAGTGATGATGAAATGAAAAATTTTGGTGCAGGTCTGATAGGTGCATTTGTGGTAATGGTCGTGTTGACATTGTCCGCATTTACAGTAGATGAACGTGAGTACGCCATTGTATTTAGGCTGGGTGAAATCGTGTCAGTGAAAAAAACACCTGGCTTATATTTCAAAATGCCTTTGGTCGAAAACGTACGTTATTTTGATAAACGTATCCTGACCTTAAACTGGGATGAGCCAGACCGTTTTATTACCAGCGAAAAGAAAAACGTATTGGTAGACTCTTTTGTAAAATGGCGAATCATTGATCCGGCAAAGTATTACGTTTCAGTAAAAGGTGACGAAGTGCAAGCCGAGCGTCGTTTATCACAAACAGTGAATGATGGTTTACGTGCTGAATTTGGTAAACGCACCATTCAAGATGTTGTGTCGGGTGAGCGTTCGGAAATCATGGAAATTTTACGTCAGCGTGCAGACAAAGATAGTCGTCAGATTGGTGTGCAGATTTTAGATGTGCGTTTGCGTCGTGTAGATTTGCCTAAAGAGGTGAGTGAGTCTGTATATCAACGTATGGATGCAGAACGTAAATCGGTGGCCAATGAACTCCGCTCACAAGGTTCTGCAGCTGCGGAAAAAATTCGTGCTGATGCAGATAGACAGCGTGAAGTCATTGTGGCTGAAGCATTCCGTGAAGCACAAAAAATCAAAGGTGAAGGCGATGCAAAAGCAGCAGAAACTTATGCCAATGCTTTCAATAAAAACCCAGAGTTTTATGCTTTTTACCGTAGTACAGAAGCTTATAAGAATAGCTTTAAAAGTAAGTCGGATGTCATTGTGTTAGACCAAAGTTCTGACTTCTTTAAATATATGCGTAGCAGTGGCGGTGCCAAGAAATAAGCACGCCAGTGAACAATACTTTACTTACCGCGCTAGGTTTGATGCTGATTGCAGAGGGTTTGTTGCCTCTGCTTTTGCCACAAGCTTGGCGCGATACGTTTCAACGACTGATTGCTTTAAAAGATGGTCAATTAAGGTTTATAGGATTAATTTCTATCATTGGCGGAATATTGCTGATGATCTTCAGTCGCTAGCGTAAGCCGTTTGTGTAGTTTGCGGTTATAATAACGCCATGCGAAATTGGTTACTCCCCGAATTTATTGAAGACGTGCTGCCTGCTGAGGCTGGGCGCATTGAATCATTCCGTAGACAGCTTTTGGACTTATTTCAAGTGCATGGCTATCAGTACGTCATCCCCCCTATGCTTGAGTACATGGAATCATTGATTACAGGTACTGGCTATGACTTAGATTTGGCTACCTTCAAAGTGGTGGATCAGCTAACTGGACGTTTAATGGGTGTACGCGCAGACATGACGCCGCAAGCAGCGCGTATAGATGCACATATGCTGAATCACCAAGGTGTCTCTCGTCTCTGTTACGCCGGTACCGTGTTGCGAACAAAACCAGATGGCCTTGCCAGAACACGCGAGCCATTGCAACTGGGCGCGGAATTGTTTGGCCATGCTGGGATTGAAAGTGACCTCGAAATTCAACGGCTCATGATTAAGTCTCTGCAATTGCTTGGCCTTAAAGAGCTCCATATTGACTTTAGTCATGTCGGTATATTTGAAAGCTTAATTCATCACGCTAAGATTGATGCAAACCTTGAGCAGGCCTTATTTAGTGCCTTGCAAAGTAAAGATAAATCAGCCGTTACTTCATTGGTAAGTTCCCTTGATTTGCAAATACAACAAGCATTTATCAAATTGGTAGAGCTAAATGGCGATGTGAATATTCTGACCGAAGCGGCAAGTGTCTTACCCCCGTTTGATGAAATACACCAAGCATTGACGGATTTACGCGCAATTGCTAAACATTTAACCGACTTAGATGTGCAGGTAGGTTTTGATTTGAGCGAGCTGCGTGGTTATCACTATCACTCAGGCATTGTATTTGCAGCATATGCCCATGGCTACGCGGGACCCATTGCCTTAGGTGGTCGTTATGACGAAGTTGGGATTGCCTTTGGTCGTGCAAGACCTGCGACTGGGTTTAGTTTAGATCTACGCGGAGCAGTATTAGCTCTGTCGCCAGCCCAATCTGCAAAAGCTATTCTTGCCCCAGAAGGTAATGATATGCAACTTATAAGCGCGATTGATTTACTACGCGCAAGTGGTCAAATTGTGATTCAAGCATTGCCTAATATGCGTTCGCAAATCGACGAGCTCAATTGTGACCGCACTCTTGAATTACAGCATGGCGAGTGGTGTGTCACTCCTATTTCTAATTAACGTATATATTATTTATCACGTAGATATTTCTACACATCAAAACATCACATTTAAACTATGGCAAATCAATCAAGCAAGCATCAAGCAAAAAATGTAGTCGTCATTGGCACGCAATGGGGCGATGAAGGTAAAGGCAAAATCGTTGATTGGTTAACGGATCATGCGCAAGGCGTGGTTAGATTCCAAGGGGGGCATAATGCAGGGCACACCCTAGTGGTTGGCCAAGGTGCTGACCAACGTATTTACAAGTTGAATTTAGTGCCATCGGGCATTGTGCGCGCGGGTGTGAATTGCTATATCGGTAACGGCGTTGTGCTCGATGCTGGGCACTTGCTCAGCGAAATAGATACACTAGAAAAAGGCGGGCTAGAGGTTAAAAGTCGTTTAAAACTAAGCCCTGGTTGCCCGCTGATTTTAAGTCATCACGTCGCAGTCGACGTAGCCAGAGAAGCCAAACGTAGCATAGACAAAAAAATTGGTACAACAGGTAAAGGCATTGGCCCTACTTATGAAGACAAAGTAGCGCGTCGTGCATTACGTGTATATGACTTGTTCTATCCTGAGCGCTTTGCTGACAAGTTACGCGAAGTGATGGATTATCATAATTTTGTCTTAACGCAATATTTGGGTGCGCAAGCGGTTGATTTTAATCAACAATATGATGCTAGTATGCAACATGCGCTGGCGCTAAAACCGATGGTGAGCGACATTTCTGCTGAGTTGTATGCAGCCAATGCGCGTGGCGAAAATCTATTATTTGAGGGCGCACAAGGAACATTGTTGGACATTGACCACGGTACTTATCCTTATGTGACTTCTAGTAATTGTATTGCCGGTCAAGCCTCAGCTGGTACCGGCGTTGGTGCCAATATGTTGCATTATGTATTAGGTATCACCAAAGCGTATACCACACGTGTGGGTGGTGGTCCTTTTCCAAGTGAGCTTGACATTGAAACTGTCGGTGTGCCGGGCTATCAAATGTCGAATAAAGGACAAGAAATTGGTACGGTGACTAAACGTAAACGCCGTTGTGGTTGGTTTGACGCAGCTGCGCTTCGTCGTTCAGCCCGTATTAACGGCTTAACTGGTTTGTGTATTACCAAGTTGGATGTATTAGATGGCATTGATAGTTTGAATATCTGTACTGGCTACGAGCTAGATGGTCAAGTAGTGGATATGTTGCCGGTGGGCGCAGACGATGTTGCGCGTTGTAAGCCCATTTACGAAACTGTGGCGGGCTGGCATGACAATACGTTCGGGGTTAAAACGTGGGATGGTTTACCCAACAATGCGCAAGTGTATTTGAAGCGCTTAGAAGCTTTGTGCGGCGTACCCATTGCAATTGTGTCTACAGGCCCTGAGCGTGATGAAACTATTGTGTTAGAACATCCATTTCACATTGGATAAGTCTATGCAAAAGCGTCTTGCATGGGCGATCACGGGTTCTGGGCACTATCTCAGAGAGTCGCTTGCCTTGTTGCAAACGCTTGAATCTGTCGATATTTTTTTAAGCAGGGCCGCCGCTGAAATTATCAAACAGTATGGATTTCAACCTGCATTAGATGCGACAGGGCATCGCGTATACCAAGACAAAACAGCGAGCAGTATTCCTGTGGAGTTGTTTTACGAGGGTAAGTATCATACCTTGGTGGTTGCCCCAGCCACTTCCAATACCATCGCAAAAATGGCATATGGCTTCTCGGATAGTTTAGTGACCAATTTATTTGCCCAAGCAGGTAAAACGCGTGTTGAAAGTATTGTGTTTGCATGTGACACGGCGCCAGAACTTGAGTCCGAAGCACCGCGTGACAATATGGTAAAGGTTTATCCACGGGTGATTGATCTTGAAAATGTCATGAAGTTAAAATCGTTTGCATTGACGGCGGTGGCAGAAGATATCGACCAGTTACAGCAACTTATTATGCAACGGCTTGCTCAAATACATCAAACAGGTGTTAATTCATCTATATGACAGATAAGCTGTTATTTATAACAGGAAAGCTTGCTGAAAAAAGCTTGCACAAAATACTAGGTGAAGTGCAAGCCAATCCCAAAACTCCGCAATTTAAATACCGTGTCGAACAAATTGGGGTGTCTGTCGCCGCTCTAATGACCCCCGAACTGATAGCACGGCGACTTAAAGATATCGGTGATGCCAACAAAGTAATCTTACCGGGTCTTTGTCAGGGTGATTTGGGGCCACTTCAAGCGCAATTAGGAGTGCCAGTGGAACGTGGACCCGAGGATTTAAAAGATCTGCCACAATACTTTGGACAACAAGGTATTACACCAGACCTGTCCCAGCATAGCGTAAAGATTTTTGCTGAAATAGTCGATGCACCAGATTTGTCAGTGGACGCCATTATTGAGAAGGCGACACGTTTTAAACAGCAAGGTGCCGATGTCATTGACTTAGGATGTTTACCAGGCAAGCCTTTCTTACATCTTGCTGATACGGTCAAAGCACTCAAGGCGGCCAGTTTTCTGGTGAGCGTAGATTCGATGAACGTGGCTGACTTAAGGACTGGAGGTTTGGCAGGCGCAGATTATTTGCTTAGTCTTACAGAAAAATCCATTGGCCTCATTGACGAAGTAGAATCAACACCGATCTTGATTCCTAGTAAACCTGGCAATATGGCATCGCTATACCGTGCCATTGAACATTGTTTGCATAACAACAAACCATTTTATGCAGATGCAATTTTAGATCCGATTCAGTTTGGGCTGACCAATTCGATTGTGCGATACCACAAGCTTCGAAAAAAATATCCAGACATACAAATAATGATGGGTGTAGGCAATCTGACTGAGTTAACAGATGCCGATACCACAGGCATCAATGCTTTATTGTTCGGTATCATCAGTGAGTTGAATATCAATGCTGTGCTGGCGACTTCTGTCAGTGCACATGCTGCCTATGCGATTGCGGAAGCCGATGTAGCAAGGCGTGTGATGTACCGTGCAAAGCAAGACAATCGATTGCCTAGAGGCTACAGCAATGGGTTGTTAGGCTTACATGATAGAAAACCATTTAGTTATAATGCAGAAGAGATTGAAGCCTTTGCCACACAAATCAAAGACCCTAGCTTTCGTATCATGGTCAGTGAAGAGGGTGTGCATGTCTATAACCGGGAGGGATTGCACATGCAGGTAGATCCTTTTCAGTTTTATCCGCGCTTGGGCGTAGAAAATGATGCCTCTCATGCTTTTTATTTAGGGGTTGAATTGGCTAGAGCCCAGATTGCATGGCAGTTAAAAAAACGTTACGTGCAGGATGAAGAGCTTAATTTTGGTGTGGCTACATCGACAAAAGATAAGCAAGCTAAATCGGCTCATCGTGAAGCTTCCATCAAAGAGAAAAGTAAGCGTTGAAGCCAGTGATTTACGAAACCATTATTTCCACCATCGATAAAAATAGCACGGCTCATGTCACCCCATTTGGTGTGCAAAAAAAGGGAGAGTTATTTGTCATTGCTCCTTTTAAACCATCCACGACGTTAGAGAATATTGTCAATACACAGAATGCAGTGATGAATTTAAGCGATGATGTGCGTATTTTTGCAAGTGCTGTCGTGCGCAAACAGGTGTTTGAAATGATGCCTGCAACAAAGATTGCAGGCTTTCGTTTGGCAGAGACACTTGCGCATCACGAACTACAATTGGTTGATATTGTTGAGGATGCAGAGCGCCCTCAATTATTGATGCAAAGTGTTTATCAGGAAACCCATCGTCCTTTTGCAGGATTCAACCGTGCACAGGCGGCCGTGATTGAGCTTGCGGTGTTGACTAGCAGATTGCAGCGATTACCCAAAGAAAAAATAATCACAGAACGTGCGTACTTACAAATTGCCATCGATAAAACTGCGGGCGAGCGTGAATTGCAAGCTTGGGCTTGGCTGATCGAATATATCGACAATTTTTATGCAGAGCAATCAGGGTTAAATCAGGCTTAATAGGTGTTATTTTGATTCGTTTATTGGTCAGCGTTAAAAATGTGCAAGAAGCCTTAGATGCCATAGCAGCGGGAGCAGATTTCATCGACTTAAAAGACCCTAGCCAAGGCGCATTAGGCAGTTTGGACAATGCGCTATGTGAGCAAATAGTCCTTGTGGTCAATCAGCGGGCGATGGTCAGCGCAACAATTGGTGACACGCATGTGGATACACAAACTGTATTAGATTTAATTGAAGAGAAATGGGCGTTGGGTGTGGATATCGTCAAACTTCCATGGTCATTATTTTTCAATGACAAACATTTTCTATATGCATTAGGTGAGATGTTGCGTGAAAAAAAAATGAAATTGATTGCCGTCATCAATGCTGAACATCCCGTCAATTTATCCTGGATATCCCTTTTAGCCGAGACCGGATTTTATGGTGTGATGTTAGATACAGTCTATAAAGGTCATCACTTACTTTCTTTGATGGATATTCCCATGATTAATGCATTTATTATGCATTGTAAAAAACATGATTTGCAGGCGGGAGTGGCTGGTGCATTACGTGCAGAACATTTACCTGAATTGATGCCTATGCA
>NCGC01000020.1 GCA_002281475.1 Methylophilales bacterium 28-44-11 | reverse complement strand
CTAACCAGAGCTATACCGATGGTGCTCACTGCGCATACCACTTACTTAGGCATGTCAGGTAATTTTTACTCACAACCCTATTTTAAAAGCCAATGGAGCACATTGGAAATCGCCATTAAACAATGGCTGGAACGTATTATTTTTAGACACTCAAAGGCGATTATTACGCTCACCACGCAAGGAGCCGAAGAGCTTAAACAATACCAAGTGTCGGCCCCAGTGCACATTGTACCTAATGGTGTAGATACCCAAACTTTTCAAAATGCTGTGCAGGTAGAAAAAACCGTAGATGTGTTATTTTGCGGGCGAATTGAAATACGTAAGGGTAGCCGCGCGATGGTGGAGGTGTGTCAACAATTGGTGGTGCGTAATCCCAATATACGTATTTTAATCGTAGGCTATGGCGATGATGACCCATGGGTAAAAGCGCAATTACAAGGGTATGCCCACAATATTACGTTGGCTGGCAAAGTGAAATTTACTGAGATGCCAAACCTATATGCCAAAAGCAAGGTGTATGCGTCTACTTCCTATTACGAGGGATTGCCGGGTACATGCTTAGAAGCCATGGCTTCAGGTTTGCCAGCAGTGGTATGGGATTTTCAGTTTTACGCATCTTTGGTGATTCAGCACCAAACAGGTATACGTGTGGTGCCTAATGATATACAAGCGATGGTTGAGGCTATTAGTCAGCAGTTAGCCAGACTGAATGACAATAAAATGATTTCTTATCAAGTCACACAGCACGTCAATCAATACTTTAATTGGCAAAGTCTGGCTAAACAGTTAATACAAATACTGCATTAAACAAGGATGCAATATTTTTATTGGTTATTCTTTGTTATTTTTTTTAGCTTTTTCGCGTATTTGTGCACGCTTCTCTCGCCATTCTTGCAGTTCTTCGTCTTCAATTTCCAACTGAATGGCTGCCGCTTCTAACATTGTTAATTTTTTATCCTCTGCGCGTTTAGAAAGCTTGCCGCGCATTCTGAAATGCAATTTATCAATTTCATCCTCTGTTAACTTTTCTGCTTTTTCTAGGTATTCTTCACTCGCTGTTTTGATTTTCAATTGACTTTCCTCTGTGTTCTTAACATATGAATGATGGTGAGCTGATGTTTATTATTGTGTGCTCGGATTATAGTGTCGTTACAATGATTAATGTGTTAAATATTTGTGAAAATTAGTCATGAACTATCTAGCAATCTCAGTAATTTAATCATCAAAACACCGCCGTTGTCATCGAATTGAAATATAAATCTTCCCAAGCTAGTCCGCTATGACTAGGCGTGGAAGATGGGTGGTCATGACGCCGTCATCGCATCTTCTTATGCTTGCTAAGTATGTTTATACATGAATAATTAACCAACAAAAGGAAGAAGCAATGAAAAGTCGTCTCATCACTGCGGTCATCGCAACCTTATTTATCCCACAAATCGCAATGGCGGATAGCGTCATTGAAAGCATCAGCAAAGCCTGGACATTCAGTCACGCCAACACTGGTGTCACATCTGAAATCAGTGCTTTTGATAGTGCGAGCAATACGCTGTGGGTAGCAGGTGTTGTCGGTGTGGATGTATTAAATATCGCCGATGGCAGTTTAGTTCAGCATATCAATACCACAGGTTATGGCTTTATTAATAGCATTGCCATTCACAATGGTGTTGCAGCATTTGCTATTGAAGCACCTACGATGACAGATGCAGGTATCGTCCAATTTTATGATACTGCTACACGCAGTTTAAGTAGCGGCATCAATACACTGACAGTAGGTGCATTGCCTGACATGTTGACGTTTACTGCAGATGGCTCCAAGTTATTGGTAGCCAATGAAGGTACACCTTCTACCTATGGCACAAGAATTGGCACAACAACACCGCATGTGTACGGCCCAGCAGCAGTTGACCCAGTGGGCAGCGTGTCTGTGATTGACATGAATACGCGTACAGTCACTGCAACAGCAGGCTTTGCAGGTGTTACGCAAACGGGCAGCAATATTCGTACTAACACCGGCATGGATTTTGAGCCTGAGTACATTGCCATCAACGCCTCTGGCACAAAAGCGTATGTGACCTTGCAAGAAGCCAATGCCATTGGTGTGTTGGATTTAAACACTCAGAGCTTTGAAAAAGTTATTGGCTTAGGTGCAAAGGACTTTAGTTTAGCTGGCAACTCAATTGATCCACTCAATAACGGAACAATCAGCTTTATCAACCCGGATGTCAAAGGCCTGTACATGCCAGACGGCATTGCTGTTTACCAAGTGAATGGTGAAGACCATTTAGTGATGGCGAATGAAGGTGATTTGCGTGGTGATGATGGTGATCGTATTACGGCGGGGAGTTTAGGTGCTGTTGCACCTCTAAATGCGTTGCGTGTATCTTCCACAGACTCTTCAAATGGTGATTTGTATGCACCGGGTGCAAGAAGCTTTTCTATTCGTGATAAAGATGGCAATATTATTTTTGATAGTGGTGATTTCTTAGATAAAAAAGCCGCTGAATTAGGCATTTATGCTGATGGCCGTAGCCGCGATAAAGGCGTTGAGCCTGAAGGTGTCGAGTTATTTAGCGTCAATGGTAGAACCATTGCCGCAATTGGGTTAGAGCGTACATTAAAATCAGCCGTGGCTTTGTATGACATCACAGACCCAGCGAATGCAAGCTTTATGGACATGATTGTCACAGATGGCGATTTAGCGCCAGAAGGTCTAAAAGCGTTTACAGTGAATGGTATTATCTACTTGGCAATTAATAATGAGACTTCAAACACGACATCACTCTATGCAGTGACACCAGTACCTGAACCAGAGTCATATGCCATGTTGTTAGCAGGTTTAGGCTTTGTTGGTTTCAGTGTAAGTCGCCAACGACGTATCTAAGTTGTAAGTGCTAGATAGAAATTTAGCGCTAAATTGTAATTACGTGTAGTGTAAAAAGCCCCGATGATTCGGGGCTTTTTTTTTCAATGCATCACACACTTTTTTTAATACATTTATCATTGAATGATTATTTAATATTCATTCGTCTTTGTGCGTTAGCGTACTTTTAAAACATGCTTAAGCTGTTACGCTTATTGCGTGAATATCACCAATAATGCTCAGGCAAATAGCCATCAACACCATTTATCGCTATTGCTAGTGTATTTGCAATTACATGAATATCGATTTACCACCATCAGCCCAGCCAGTCATGCCAAAGTAAATAGCCGGATAGAAAATGCAGAGGCCAATGATTTGATTGGTATTTTTGGGTGGAACCGACCATTTAAGCGTGACATCATCGACGCCAAGCTATTTGACTTAATGCAAGCCGCTGATATTGCAGTTAGAGTAGGGCGCTTGTGGAAAAGTCGATTACGCGTTTCCAGTATGAATGGGTTGCTATTTCTACACTCTGCATTCCCAACCGTTGAAAATGAAGCAGTATTCTTTGGGCCCGATAGCTATCGTTTTGCCAATGTCATCCATCAGTTTTTTGCATCGCATCCACCACCGATACACCGCGCAGTGGATATTGGTACAGGTAGCGGGCTGGGTGCTATTTTATTGGCTTTGGCACTCAAAGCCCCTGAAGCAAACCCCGACATTATTGCAGTGGATATTAATGAGTATGCCCTCAACCTCGCCAGAGTGAATATGAGCGATGCCGACATACATCACATTCAGTTGGTCAACAGCAATTTGCTGTCTAGTGTTGGAGGTAATTTTGACCTCATCATCGCTAATCCCCCCTATTTAATAGACAAGTCAGAACGTACTTATCGGCATGGCGGTGGACATCTTGGGGCTGATTTGTCACTAGCAATTTTGGCAACAGCGATTGAACGGTTGAACCCTGGTGGTACTTTATTGCTTTACACCGGCATCGCCATTGTAAATGGCCATGATGCATTTCTTGCAGAAGCGACTGAACGTCTGATTTTGGCAGGATTTACATTGACCTATTCAGAGATAGACCCAGATATTTTTGGTGAAGAATTAGAGAGCGAAGCTTACTCTTCGGCGGACAGAATTGCAGCGGTGGTATTAGCCGCTCGAAAACTTGCCCAAAAATCACGTATTGTTCACTTTAAACCATCTATAAAAAAGCAAGTATTTATCAACACTACGGCAGCCAGATGAATGTGAGTGCAAGATGTGTTCACCAGGCATAATTAATGCAGGTTGGACAATATGCCAAAATGGTTTTTATATTTCTCGTAACATCTAGCACCACTACATAGACGCATTAATGCGCCTTCTGCGATAGGCTTAGCAGTTTGAGGATTGGCTTTGACCAATGTAAAAATCACTTCCTTATTCCATGACTCTGAATGTTTAACATCCAGCGTGGCATGAAGCTGAAAATATTTTCTGGTTTCAAAATCCACGTCTAAACGCTTTAAACCCTCATTCACATAGCCTACTCTGGTTGGCGAAGTCATTTCCACTGCACCCAATGCACCAATCGATTGATAGGCATAACGACGATTAACAGCCAACGCTAACATTAAATTAGCCAATGCAAGCGACTCCCAAACGGTGTCTTCAATCGTTGATGCAAGTTCTAAATTGCTTACCGTTTTTTCTAACATCAATCCATGCATTGATTGTTGATGTCCACGACCCATTTCATCCCAATAATTGCGCGCCATTTCTAACTTGGCTTGCGCTGGCAATTTAAGTTGGGATAAAGCAACCAAATCATCAAAACCAGCTTCACCCGCGGCCTCCTGTTGCAAAAACCACCGCATTTGTTCCATGGTGGCATGTGTCGCTAACCACGGAAACAAGTTATCTCCTTGACCGGGTGCGACTTCCCGTAGACGTTCAAACCATTGCATGAATCCCACAGCATTGTTTGGCATATCGACTAAATATTGATGGATATGTTGACGTTCTGCTTCTACAAATTGACCTTCTTTTAATAATAAAGAGGACTCTTGCTCTAGGTTACGCGCCCAATTTTTATGTACAAAAGCTGGGTCTAAACGTTGTTGGTTAAATTTAGAAAGCTGGATATGAAGCTTTCTTTTAGGGCTCATATTGTGGGGTACTTCATTGACTGTATTTCGTCTTAATCCAAAATTAAACATAGGCTTCCTTTGCATGATCACTTGACGATTAAGTCGTCAAATTTTTTAACAATAGTCATGTATATCGCTGGGTCACTCAAAACATTGAGGTGACTAATCACTAAGTATAGAGAGCATAGGTTCGTCAACTGCGCATGTCCGTGTGATAACACACATTAATGACATTTTAAAAATATCTATTTCCCGTAGTCATTCAAGACAACCTTTCTATGTACGATTGCGTACAGAAAGAGAGAGCGCATTAAAGTAAATTACTCAGAAACCGATTAGATCGGAGGATGTACATTAGGACATTAATATATGAAATTTATACTGCATGGCTTATCTCAATAGCGCAAATAAAAAGTGGCACATCTTTACAGGGTTTGTAGTTGCGTTAATCTTAGCCATTGCAATATGCGAATATATGGGTTGGCCATTTTTGGCAACTCCGCTTGAAAAGCAGTTAACCAGCGTATTTAAACGTCAAGTCAGTTTTTCAAGTCAGGTTCAAGACTCATCTACTACCAACGATAACAAAGACAAACGAACATCAAGCGCTAAGCTTTTTCGTGTTTCATTTATTGGTGGGTTTTCATTAACGTCATCAACGCTATTTATTGCAGCACCCGCATGGAGCAAAGCACCCCATTTCATCCAAGCAAATAATGCAAAGCTTCAGTTACGTTATGTGGATATTTGGCGTGCGTATCAAGGTCAACCATTGCGTATTAAAAGTTTGCAAGCGACCAAATTGGATGGTCATTTAATACGTACATCTGATGGTCGCGCCACATGGCAATTTAGAGACAAACCAAGAGATCCAAAGCAACCTTTACAGATGCCATTGTTTGATGAGTTATTGGTCACCAATGGTTTGCTGCACATTGATGATGTGCCACTCAACTCTAAAATTGAAGCAAAAGTTGCATTGGCAAATAACGCCAAAGACGCCGCAAACAAAACCTCAAAAAATAGACAACTAAAAAACATACTGACGGCAAGTGCGGTTGGCACTTATCAAAAATTACCCCTCAAAATTGAATTGCTCTCTACGCAAGCAACCCCAACAAAGGGTAAACCATCAGAAAAGTTTCCAGTGGCTTTAACGTTTGATGCAACTGTTGGACGTGCTAATCTGACATTCAAAGGCACCACGGTAGATGTGATGCATATGGACAACTTCGCAGGCAGTTTTGGCTTGAAGGGCCCATCATTAGCGGCTGTTGGAGATTTAGTAGGTGTTACGCTACCCACCACAGCTGTGTTTAATACCAAAGGAGTCATTGAAAAACAAGGTTTGTTATGGCGAGTGAAAGTAGGCAATATGGCCATCGGTGAAAGTCAGCTAAATGGTAACTTTACCTACGACAAATCATTAAAAGTGTCTTTTTTAAAGGGACAGCTAGAGGGTAAAAAATTAGTCATTACAGACTTAGGCCCAGCGTTCGGCGCAACGCCAGAGGCTAAACAATCAAATAAGGTATTGCCAAAACGACCATTTGATTTGGCTTCACTTCGTAAAATGAACGCAGATGTGAAGTTGAATTTTCAATATCTAGACTTAAAAAGCACTTTTTTAGAACCATTAAAGCCTTTACAAGGACATCTAACATTGAAGAATGGTGTGCTTTCACTTCAAGATATTAAAGCGTCCACTGCAGATGGTAGATTGACGGGGGATATGGGTTTAGATGGCAGGGGAGCCAATGCGTTATGGGATGCGAAACTTGCCTGGAGCGGTGTGCGATTAGAGCGTTGGATTAAACAATCACGTGCTAAAGGGTTGCCTCCTTACATCTCTGGGAAATTGAGCGGGGGTGCATTATTGGAAGGGCAGGGAAAATCTACTGCGGAAATATTGGGTAGTTTAAATGGCAGTATACGTAGCGAACTGTATGACGGTGCAGTGTCACATTTGGGTATAGAAGTTGCCGGTCTGGATGTTGCAGAATCTGTTGGCATGCTCTTTAAAGGCGATGAGGCTTTGCCGGTACAATGTGCTGTTGTGGATTTACAAGCGAAAGAGGGTGTGTTTACACCGCGCGCCATGGTAGTCGACACCACTGATAGCACCATTTGGGTGGAAGGTTCATTGTCATTGGCCACAGAAACACTTAATTTGCGTGCAATGTCACTCCCTAAAGACTTCAGCCCACTGACCTTGCGCACGCCGTTAAATATCACGGGGCAATTTGCTAATCCTCAAGTGTCGTTAGATAAAACACCAGTCGGGCTAAAATTAGCGGCTTCGGTACTTTTGGCTATTGTTAATCCATTGGCTGCGGTGATTCCATTATTAGATTCTGGGGATACAAAAGAGGCCAAGCAACGCGCTGCCGGCTGTCAAAGCATCATGCAAAAAAACAAAGTGCCTGCCAACTAAATAGTCTATCTTTTACCTAATATGGCAATATTTAGCGATCAGCTGAATCAGCGGGTGATGATGCATGAGCGCGCTTCCAGGTGATGGCTGTTTCAATACAAAATAAGCCAAGCTTATCGAGTACTTGCTTAACCGCCTGATTGGTTGCTTTGACACCACCCACTGGGTCATCACTGGTTGCATTTACTTGTTCGTCAAACTCACGCAATGCAATTATTTTACCCGTGGCATTATCAATCACAGTGGCGCGAAAAATAAATCTAACTTTGCTTGGTTGCGTTTTAAAATCTTGAAGCAAACTTAATATTTCAGACTCCAACCTTAAGTCAGTCTTGGCTGCTGGCAGCTTGGGAATCACTGCACTATAACTTTTCGTTTGTTCAACAGCAGACACCATCAGCGGTTGTAGCATATGTGAAGGTGTATCGACCAATTCATTGCGTGCAAAATATTCAAGTTTATATTCCGAACGTGAATACATCATGCGACGGGTGTCAAAGCCAGCTGCTGCCTGCGGATGCGTGACAATTAAGCTCGGCAAAGTATTAGTCGGTTGAATAGCTTGCTGTGTCTGCGACTTTACTTGTGCAGATTGTAGAGTGCTGACGCCTTCAAATGCGTAAAAAGAGGTTTGCGCCGTTTGCTTAGAAAAAAAGGATGAGCAGCCAGTGATGCCACTTGCTACCAAGGGTAACAGTAATAACAAAAGTTGCGTTGGTATTTGATATAGTTTTTTATGTTTGGTGGTGTTCATGGCGATGCTTTCTAGTTAGATGATTCGCCTGGTCCGTTTGGCACTGGCTTTCTACCTCGCAACAAGCTTGCAGGGTCACGTTCGGTTTGCTCACTTAAACGTTTTAACGATGCAGATAATGCATTTAACTCAATCAATAAACGTTGAATCTCAGGCAATGTTTCATCCGTATGATGCACAATATTGGCGCCAACAGATTCCACTGTTTTGCTCACACTTTTGCTAGCAATCCCTGCTTCGTTACTCACTTTTTCAATGGCAATTGCACTGCGTTGAATTTGTGCAATCGTGAGGCTTAATTGATCAATGACAGGGGCCAATTTATCGAGCATAGGGTTAAATTTTTGTGTCGCTTGCGCTGTATTTTTTGCAGCGATTGAAGCGTTGACGATGCCCTGATCTATTTCAGCTTGACGGGCAGCAATAGTTTTTGTCACCGTGGCAATATTTGCAAGCGATTGTTTAAAAGATTCCCTGTTTTCAGTACTCAATAAAGAATCAATATTGCTAGAGGTATTATCCAATTTAGCCAACACTGAGGTAAGTATGTTCTCAAGGCGTGTACTCAACGATGGCTTCGTGCGTATCGTGGGGTATTTTTCGTCTGCGGAAGCGACTAATGGCGCCGCATTTTGTGCGCCGCCATCCAGCTCAACATAGGCGATGCCCGTTAAGCCTTGCGTTTTTAAGACAGCAACGGTATCGACGGTGATAGGTGTACCACGTTCAATTGCAAAAAGAAGCCGTACGAGCTCTGGGTTGCTGGGGTCAAGTCGAATATTCTTAACTTTTCCTACATCAACGCCGTTATATTTGACAGGCGCATTGATGTTGAGCCCTGCCACTGACTCTTCAACCACTGCCAGATACATCACATATTTTTTTTGTAGACTACCACCTGACGCTAGCCATAGCACGCCCACAATGAGTATTGCGCCTAATAGCAAGACAAAGGCACCTACGACGGCATAATTGACTTTATTTTCGATGATTATTCCTTTATGTTTTCAAGAGGTGTGAGATTGCGTTGCATAGCCGCCTGACCACGATGGCCCATAAAAAATGATTTCACGCTTGGATTTTCACTTTGTGACAAAGCTTGCATCGAGCCAACTTCTTGCACCTTACCATCTGCCAATACCGCAACACGGTCAGCCACTTGCCAGAGCATGTCCATGTCGTGCGTAATCATGACAATAGTCAGTTTAAATTGGTCTCGTAATTGCATGACTAATGCATCTACACCTGCTGCACTGACTGGATCTAAACCAGCCGTAGGCTCATCTAAAAAGAGCAGCTCTGGTTCTAACGCTAAAGCCCTGGCAAGAGAAGCGCGCTTCATCATGCCGCCACTTAATTCGGATGGAAATTGATCAGCCACTTCTGGCTTCAATCCTGTCATGTTTAATTTAGCATCCGCAATGTCATCAATTTGTGCGTCAGATAATGCAGTATGTTCATGCAAGGGCAGCCCCACATTTTCTTTGATGGTGAGCGCGCCAAATAAACCACCATGCTGAAACATCACCCCCCAACGTTTTCGTAACGCCAATGCATCTAGTTCGCTAATATCCTTTAACTCAATGCCCAATATTCGAATAGTGCCGCTATTAGGGCGTTGCAGTAATATCATTTCGCGTAACAACGTAGACTTGCCTGAGCCGCTTCCTCCGATGATGGCAAAAATCTCAGCTCGATGAATCTCTAGGTTAATGTCGCTGTGCACCACATGTTCGCCAAAACTGGTGGACACATTGCGCATTTCAATCACCGGATCATTGGACGATGCTTTTGATGGTTGTGGTAAGTGTTCAGTTTGCCTGAGCATATGTCTATAAATCTAATAGGCTAAAGGCGATAGAAAAAAGTGCATCAGCAACAATCACTAAAAAAATGGACTGCACTACGCTGCGTGTGGTTTGACGTCCAACGCTATCTGCGCCACCTTTCGTCATAAACCCTTGGTAACAGCCAACAATAGCGATGATGGCTGCAAATACAGGGGCTTTACCCACGCCAACTAAAAATGAAGTCGGACCAACAGCTTTTACAAAGCGGTCTAGAAACTCAATAAACCCGACATCTAATTGTGTACTCGCCATCAGCATTCCACCAAAGATGCCCAGCACATCAGCAAACACCGTCAGCAAAGGGAGCACAATGATTAACGCGACTAATTTAGGTACTACCAACATCTCTTGTGGAGAAATGCCTAATGTTCGCATGGCATCGATTTCTTCAGTGACTGCCATCGTACCAATCTGAGCTGCATAGGCCGAGCCTGAGCGGCCTGCAACAATGATGGCGGTAATCAATGGCGCAAACTCGCGTAACATGGATAGACCAATCAAATCCGCTACAAATATGTTAGCCCCGTATTGTCTTAACTGCCCAGCGCCCTGATAGGCCACCACCACCCCCAGCAGAAAAGACAAAAGACCCACAATGGGTAAAGCATCAAAACCTGCAGTGCGGATATTAAAGAGAATAGGGCGCCAACGAATGCGTTTAGGTTGCATCACACTTTTACCTAATGTAATGGCAACTTCACCGATAAAACTGAGCATGTCAACCAGCTGATTGACCATGTTTACTGTGTTTTTACCTACGCGCGTGACAAAGTCTAGGGTAAAGGTAGGATTTTTCATCACGAATAAGGTTAGGCAAGTCCATGTTGTTTGTCTGTACGATAGTTAACAGACTAATGGCTTAGATAACGCATCGCAACGTAAAGGTGGTAATCAACATTTATAAAACTTGTCAGATAATTGATCATTTCTGGTGAGATAGCATCAGCGCAGTTTTTGGATATGTGCGCTAAGAGACAAAGTGCCATGTGTTTACAGCGTATGATGTTTACCCATAATTCCTCAGGTTTCTATTTGATCGCTATTCAAATAAACCCCTTACGAAGGCAACCATGAAGATGTCAGAACCACACGCCACAACTAAACAGATATCTAAACAACTTATTCGGTTAGAAAAAAATTGGTTTGCCAATGTAAAAAAAATGTCCAAAGTCTTAATAGATTCTTTCAATGCATGGATTGATCACCGCGGAGCTAGTAAAGGCGCGGCATTGGCGTTTTACACATTATTTTCGCTCACACCGATTCTTATTTTAGCAATTGCAGTGGCTGGTTATTTTTTTGGTGCCGAGGCTGCACAAGGGCTAATTATTTACCAAATTCAAGGCTTAGTAGGGCCCAATGGAGCCGAAGCGATTCAAGCGCTTTTGGCAGCAGCGCGCGACCCCACCGCAAGTTTAATGGCGACGGTGATTGCAACCTTTTTATTGATTATTGGAGCCACCAGCGTATTCACCGAATTAAAAGGCAGTCTGGATGAAATATGGGGTAGCAAAAACCCCACTTTATCCGCCATTGGCGTGTTATTAAAAACGCGTTTGTTATCATTTGGTTTGGTGTTAACACTCACGTTTTTATTATTAATTTCATTGATAGTCAGCACCGTATTAAGCGTGTTGCAGCACTTTATAGGTGGTATTTGGAGTAGTTCGGCCATATTGTTTGCAAGTGTTTCGTGGATAATTTCGTTCGCTGTGATCACTAGTCTTTTCGCAGTCATTTACAAAATGTTGCCAGACGCGCCCATCTCTTGGTTTGATGTATTGATTGGTTCGTTATTTACAGCGGGTTTATTTGTATTAGGAAAGTATTTAATCGGCCTATATCTTGGTAACAGCGCTGTTGCTTCTAGTTTTGGTGCAGCTGGGTCAATAGTCGCGCTATTGTTATGGGTCTATTATTCAGCACAGATATTTTTTCTAGGCGCAGAATTTACTAGGCAATATGCACTCAGTTTTGGCAGTTTACAGCCACATGATTGATTCACAAATTAGAAGAATATATTGCGCTAGATTCATCACAATCTAACGATAAATATCCGTTCATACTAATGTAATACTTAACTATTGGTGGTCGCGATGTCTGCATCAACACCAACACTCAGCTAGGGTGGGTAAATACTTCTTATTAATATGATCATGAGAATGTATGATTTTAATCATTGATACTCATCGGCAATAAGCGTTAATACCAATAAACTGCTAAATAATGGGAAAAGTATGCTGTTTATTTCATACATGTATGCCAACTAATTTACAGATATTGTTCGTGCATGGCATGGGCCGGTCACCATTATCTGCTTGGCCTATGCTTTGGCAATTGAGGCAGAACGGCCACACTACCAAAACCTTTGGCTATTGCACTAGTTTAGAAAGCTTTTCAGACATCAAAAATCGATTGGTTGCAAAACTGAATGCACTTGCTGATAAAGGTGAATATGTCGTGATTGGTCATTCTTTAGGTGGCGTTCTTCTTAGAGCCGCAATTGATTCGTTGCCTACAGATACACGCAAACCTTGCCATTTGTTTCTTTTGGCTTCTCCAATCAAGCCTGCTCGGCTAGCCACAAGACTGCGTAACAATTTTATATATCGAGCGATTACTAGAGATTGTGGTCAGCTACTTGGCTCTGATGCAAGGATGCAAGCAATTCCGCCTACCAGTGTGCCAACCACAGCAATTGTTGGCGTGTGTGAGTTGCCATTTTCCACAGTTTTTTCACCTGAAGAGGTGAATGATGGCATTGTGTCACTCTCTGAAGTAAGTGAAAATTGGATAAATGATCAAGTAAAAGTCAATATTCCACACAGCTTCATCCCTGCAAGTAGGCGGGTAGGGGACATTATTTTAGATAGAATCAACCAAATGCAAAAGGTATAGATTTCCATTTAGGTTTATTGGCCTAACAACCTCAAGGCTAGTGATATCAACACAAAAGCAACACTTAGCTTGCCTTTAAAATTACAGTTTGTACATCAAGTGTTGATTCATACTCACTTCGCCACAGCAAAAAATCGCTGGATGACAAAGGTTTAGAAAATTTATAACCCTGCATAAAATCACAGCCACACATACCAACAATATTCATTTCGTCCGCTGTCTCTACACCTTCCGCAACCAGTTCAAGTGACATCGTTTTTGCTAGGTTAGAAATCGTGCGCACAATCTCCATATTCGTGCTTTCGTTCTCAATCCCTCTCACAAAAGACTGATCAATCTTTAGTCGATC
Source organism: Methylophilales bacterium 28-44-11 (assembly GCA_002281475.1). GTDB lineage: Bacteria > Pseudomonadota > Gammaproteobacteria > Burkholderiales > Methylophilaceae > Methylophilus. The sequence goes on along the minus strand of NCGC01000020.1, from coordinate 9,996 downwards.
AATCGGAAACCGTTTTAGATAACTTAGATTGGAATAACCAGTGCCAAAGTCATCAATGGCCAACAAAACACCTAAATCATGCAATTCATTGAGCACTTTGACCACATTGTCTATGTTGTGCATAAACATACCTTCGGTCAATTCTAACTCTAGGCTAGAGGGCATCATGCCGGTTTCTGCTAACACCGACCGTATATCTTCGCAAAAGCTGGTTTGATAAAATTGCAGAGGTGAGATATTGACCGAGATGCGTAACGGTTGGTAACCACATTGAATCCACTCTTGATGTTGGCGACACGCTTCTTTGACCACCCATTTACCTATGGCAATGATCAATCCCGTCTTTTCAGCAATCTCAATAAAATGAATAGGGGTAAGCAAGCCACGCTCTGGATGGTTCCAACGGATAAGTGCTTCCATACCAATCACGCCACCGCCATCCACAGACACTTGAGGCTGATAAAACAACTCAAACTCATTGCGCTCAATCGCCAAGCGTAAATCGTTTTCTAATGTCATTTTATCCATCGAGTACAAGCGCATGCCGGTTTTGAAATGCGTATGCGCATTGCGCCCACCTCTTTTTGCCTCATACATGGCAGCGTCCGCTTTTAGAATCAAATCACCCGCTTCAGTGCTGTCATGTGGGTATACTGATGTGCCGATGCTGGCTGTCAGGAACACATTGCGGCCCATGACTTCCCATGGCGACTTCATACTATCAAGAATGCGATGACATAAGATATCTAAACTATTCTGATTATCAATATCTTCAATAATCATAATAAACTCGTCGCCAGACAGTCTGGCCACAGTATCGACTTCTCTTGCACAACTGGTCAGACGATTTGCCACCGCAATCAGTATTTGGTCGCCAAATCCGTGACCCATCGAATCATTGAAGTTTTTAAAGTTGTCTAAATCAATAAAAAGTAGACCAATTGCGGATTTTTTACGATGCGCATCCCCTAGTGCTCTAGTCAATCTGTCCATAAATAATAGGCGATTGGGCAGATTAGTCAGCTGATCAAAATGCGCAAGATAAAACAACCCTTCTTGCTTTCTCTGCATAATCTCATTAAGCAAATCATGACCATTTGCCAGCCCTACATACAACCCATTTTCGGTGATGATAAATCCAATCACCATATGCTGCATGCCAGCATCTATGATGATTTTTGAGACATCATCAATGGTGGTGCCCATGTCCACAACAATGGCTTTTTCCACCATAAATTCAGAGATTTTACGTTTAGCGTATAGCTCTCTTGCATAAGGTTTAATAAACGTCTCAACAAACAAATGGCGATCGACAATACCCAAAGGCATACCTTCAGAATTCACCACAGGAATCGCAAATAAATTCGGATTTTTTTGAAAAATTTCCAGCACTGACAAGCACGCATCATGTTCATGAGAGGGTTGAACATGCCTCATGAGTAACTTCACGGTAGGACTTTGATTGATGCTTGAAATATGTGCGGCAGGTAAGGTCATGTATTGTCGTTTTTTAATGGCAATTGAATCTTATTGGTTGAGTCGTCACTTCTTGTTAGCGACAAACATGGAATCTCACTTTAGGATATATTTATGAAGCTTATATGACACACAATACGGATTGTGACTATTCGCAGATAGCGACTATTGTTAGTACACTTAACTTTGAAACTTAGTTGTAATCAAAAATGCAATCCTAAGCAAACGTGTTAATTCATTGCGTAGAATATCAACATAATCAATGTTGATAACGATAAAGAAAGATGTAATTAGTATTCAACGTCTTAAATCAAATTGAAGGCATGTGTAATATTGTTTTACATTGAGATTAAATGATTCAAAGAAGTGATTAATAGGAACACTAAAACATTGCATAATGCTGCCAAATATTTATTTGATTTCACGATATCAATTTAAAATGACAGTAAATCGAACAATCTTACATTTTCACATCGCATGACATGGTTAAATTCAAGTAATCCTTCTTAAGCCTGCCTAAAATGACTTGGTTTGATTCAGTACACGAAAAGATAACAAGCATCACCCTATAAATATGGACAAGCAATTACCCACACCCAACATAATTAGCTTTCTGCTTTTCCCTCTGATCTATTTCGTCAGTGTTAAGCTATGTTTAGCCTTCGCGATGACGCCTGAAGGCACTGTCATTATTTGGCTACCAAATGCAATTGTCTTAGCTACTTTGTTTTATTACCGGGGTCAGCGCTTGTGGTTGTTTATGCTATTGATGTTAGCGGCTGAGGTCGCTGGTGATGTTCCTGTGTTCCGTTGGCATGAAGCGCTCATGTTGGGTGGGGCAAATATCGCTGAGGTCACATTGGCATATTTCCTGATGCGCAAAATCAATATGTCAAATGCGCTTATCAAAATAGAAGATGTCATTAAGTTTATTGTAGCCGGTCCTTTAGTGTCATCCCTTTTTGGTGCTCTAATAGGGGCAGCTGCCATTCAATACATTGGAAGAGACATGTCCCCATATTTGTATATTGTGCAAGTTTGGTGGTTTGGTGATGCACTTGGTCTGACAATTGGCACGCCTCTATTGCTGTCTCTTTTTTATCATCATAGAAAAGTAATTAAGCCGCTACAAAAAGTAGATGTCATCGTGATATTCCTCAGTGCAGGATTATTGCTGATGTTGTTACTTGCTAAAAATGGTCTGTTTTATGGTGTGGTCATCACGCCTACACTTCTTTTACCCTCAATGCTTTATTTTTCCTCACGGACAGATTTTAAATTAACTGCAATTGCAGTCGCCATATTGTCATTTGCTGTCTCCATATTAGTTTATGCAGGAAGAAATCCCTTTGGCGATGTTTCTATTTCTTTAACGATTTTGCATGCGCAAGAATTTATCGCCATATTGAGTATGGCATGTATGGGCTTTGCCACCCTCATTGCACGCATTCGAGAAAATGAGCGCGAGTTAGAAGACCGAGTAGCTAAACGAACAGATGAATTGCAAGTACTGAATCAAACACTTGAGCAACTCAGCACCACCGATGGCTTAACTGGTATTGCTAACAGACGTCGTTTTGATGATGTGTTGGAAATAGAGTGGGCGAGGGCTAATCGAACACAACAGCCCATCACTCTTGCTATTCTAGATATTGACTGGTTTAAACCCTTTAACGATCGATATGGCCATCAAGCAGGGGACGAATGTTTAAAGAAAGTTAGTGCAGTACTGACATCTAATATAAGCCGCACGGGTGACTTGGTTGCGCGCTACGGTGGTGAGGAGTTTGTACTCATTGCATTTGGGATGGATAGCCAAGATGCAATTGAAATTTCTAAAAGGATATGCAAGCAAATTCAGGCACTTGCAATTCCCCATGACCAATCCGTATTTGGTAGTGTCACAGTGAGTATTGGCGTGGCCACCATGACACCGCAAACTGCCCAACACGCCGATATGTTATTTAAAGTGGCGGATGAAGCTTTGTATGAAGCTAAAAAGCAGGGTAGAAATCAAGCCGTATTTAAAAGTCCAAACGTTTAAATACGTAAGTTTAAACATAGCTTTGCAATCATTGGCATGGCTGCAACCTTAAAATGGCAAATCACAGTTGACAATATCCTATGTTGTATGGGGTAATGAGTTACCATATCCGACTGTAATACATAACAAAATTCTATGCCTGAAGAAACCAATAACGAGACGCCAGTTCCTCCACCTTCAGCCGAATCGGATAAGGTTGGCACATATAAATTTCCCATCATTTGTATTGGTGCTTCTGCAGGTGGGCTCGAAGCTATAGAAGAATTCTTCCGCCATATGCCGTCCGATAGTGGCATGGCGTTCGTAGTGATACAACACTTATCGCCCACACATGTCAGTATGCTGACAGAAATTCTGCAACGCAGCACGACAATGACAGTGATCGAGGCTGAAGATAAATTGCAGGTGCATGCAAACACTGTCTACGTTATTCCGCCTAATCGTGATATGTCAATCTTACAGGGCAGGCTTCATTTAAGTATCCCTGATAAACCACATGGCCAGAGTTTGCCAATTGATTATTTTCTTCGCTCGCTGGCTGAAGATCAAGGTGACAATGCAATGGGTATTATTCTATCTGGCACAGGGTCCGACGGCACGCTTGGTTTACGGGCGATTGTGGGTGCCGGTGGCATATCGTTGGCACAAGAGCCATCCACTGCAAAATATGATGGTATGCCTTCCAGCGCTATAAAAGCGGGGTATGTGAGCCACGTTTTAACAGTGGATAAGATGCCCGACATGATTATATCGAGCGCACTCAAGCGAGGCTTTACTCGGGAAGCACTACCAGCGCCCGAGATTGTCAGCAGCATGATGCGTATCTTGATGCATATACGCTTTGTGACTGGTCAAGATTTTTCACAGTACAAAAAAAGTACCATTGGTCGTCGTATTGAACGACGTATGGCACAACACAATATTGAAAACAGCGAAATATATCTTCGTTATCTCAAGGAGAATTTGACCGAAGTGCACACACTGTTTAAAGAGCTGTTGATTAATGTCACAAGTTTCTTCCGTGATGCAGAAGCTTTTGTCTTGCTAAAAAATGAAATATTACCGCAATTGCTTCGCGATAAACCAGATGACTATGTGTTTCGTGTTTGGGTGGCAGGGTGTGCGACTGGGGAAGAAGCTTATTCCATCGCGATTATTTTAAAAGAACTGTTGGATGAAAGTCAGCAGACGCTGAAAGTCCAAATATACAGTACTGACTTAGATGAAGACGCCATTGCCATTGCCCGCGCTGGCATCTATCTGCCTAATATTGTTCAAGATGTCAGTGCTGAAAGGTTAAATCGTTTTTTCGTCAAAGAAGATGCTGGTTATCGGATCAAAAAAGAAATCCGTGAAATGATCGTCTTCGCTGTGCACAATGTGATTAAAGAGCCCCCGTTTACTAGGTTAGATTTGCTCAGTTGTCGCAATCTGATGATCTACCTTGAACCAGAACTTCAAAATAGATTGATTCCGCTATTTCATTACGCCCTTAAGTTTGGTGGCATACTTTTCTTATCACCATCCGAGAGCATTGGAAATCATACTGAGTTGTTCACATCGCTCAACCGCAAATGGAAGTTTTACCTTACTACAAACAATGCGTCATCTTCCCGAACATTAATGACCAGCCCAATGACATGGGCCAAAGGGAGTAGGGATAAGGCACCGGAGGTCGTCATGATAAAAAATAAAGAACCGAATCTATCAGAGTTAGCACGTAGATTGCTGATTCAATTTTTTGCCCCAGCCTCGGTGATCACCGACCGTAAAGGCGAGATGATTTACGTACATGGCGAAACAGGAAAGTACCTACGCCCTGGCCCAGGACAAGCGAGCTTAAATGTGATTGAAATGGCGCGAGAAGGGCTTGAGATTGAACTGCGTACCGCTATTCATGCTGCTAGTAACCAAAATATTCCCACGCTTAATCGAGAGGTTTTGGTCAAAACTAACGGGGACTTTACTACGGTAAATTTATGCGTCCGTCCGTTACCAGGTATGGATGGAGACGAGAATCTGTTATTAATTAGTTTTCAGGATATTGCAGACACACATGTCAAAACCAAGCGTAAAACGACCATCAAACCCGTTGAACTCGGGCGCATTGAAGTACTTGAACGTGAGTTGGCTTACGGCAAAGAAAACATGCAAGCCATCATCGAGGAGCAACAGGCATCAAACGAAGAACTCAAATCCGCCAACGAGGAATTACAGTCGACTAATGAAGAGCTTCAATCCACTAACGAAGAATTAGAAACTTCAAAAGAAGAGATGCAGTCCGTCAACGAAGAGTTGATTACAGTGAATGCCGAATTACAATCGAAGATAGAACAGTTAGCAGGTATGCAGAATGACATGAAAAATCTGCTGGATAATACTAATATCGGCACCATTTTTCTCGATGGGCATATGGTGATTCGACGCTTTACACGTGAGGCCACCAATATTTACCGCTTAGTGGCTTCTGATGTCGGTCGTCCATTGGCGGATATTAAATCTAATTTAGATGGTGAAGATATCCTCATTAAGGCGCAATCCGTTCTGGAAACACTGGTGCCGTTTGAAACAGAAGTGCAATCACATCATGGTGAATGGTATCTGATGCGTATTCAACCTTATCGCACCTTAGATAACATCATTGAGGGCGTTGTACTAACCTTTACCGATATCAACAAACGTGTAGCGGCTGAGTCTGCCATGCAAATTGCGCGTAAATTGGCAGAAAATATTGTCGATACAGTTCCCGATCCATTATTGGTCATGGATGGGAGTTTAATGGTGATTTCTGCCAATCGTTCCTTTTACCAGTATTTTCAAGTAAAAGCCGCTGATACCGTTGGACAAAAAATATACAATCTTGGGAACAACCAATGGGATATTCCTTCTTTAAGAGAGTTGTTAGAGATTATATTGCCTCGAGACCGTACCGTTGAAGGATATATAGTGGAACATAACTTCCCCAACATAGGTCATAAAAAGGTAATATTAAATGCACGCCGAATATTTGGTAATACCCAAGAACCCTCATTGATTCTATTAGGCACCAAAGAGATGAATAAAAAATCAAGTATCAAACAAATGTCATGAGCGAAAAATGGAATGGAATAAATCGACGTAATCACCTAAGGATGAACGCAGAAGCGTTGGTGAAAAACTTAGCACCGAATTCCACTGCCCCAGCCTTGGAGATTCTTATGCATGAGCTAATGGTGCATAAGGTCGAACTTGAAATGCAAAATGAAGAATTGAAAAGTACACAAAACATCATTGAAGAATCCAGAGATCGCTATGTGGATTATTATGAGTTTTCACCAGTTGGCTTTATCACCTTAAGTCGCGATGGCCTCATTAATAAAATAAACTTAACCGCATGTCTAATGCTTGGCGTTGAACGCTTTAGAGTGATGAGTAGACGATTGTCGAGTTATGTTGCAGCACATGAGAAAGATCGCTGGCATCGTTTATTTATGCACATCATGGCGCATACTGAAACAGAAAATCAAGCATTTGATTTAGAGATGAGCCGAGATGATGGCACGCTGTTTTATGCATACTTCAACTGTATTAAATGGGAAACATCAGCCTCCGATGTTGAGTTGCGTATTGTACTAACCGATATAACCAAATTGAAAGACAGTTGCAAACTAACTGCATAAAGCTGTCAATTTGCATTCTTAAGTAAATGGCAAATACTATTGGGCAATGGCGTGAAGCGAGGGAAGTAAACGATCATATTCAGTTTTTACTACCTGATAACATTCGCAAACATGATGTTCAAGGGCAAGGCGATCCAATATCTTAATATGGCCCCGTTTATAATCAATCATTCCTGCGCGATGCAGTTTACCAGCCGCCTCCGTAATGCCTTCGCGTCTTACACCAAGCATATTTGCGATAAGTTCTTGCGTCATTAATAGTTCGTCTCCGTTAAGGCGGTCCAAGCTCAGCAATAACCATCTGCATAGTTGTTGTTCTAATGAATGATGGCGATTACATACTGCCGTTTGTGTCATTTGGGTAATGAGTGCTTGGGTGTAGCGTAATAAGAGGCGCATGACAGGACCAGCGCGATTAAACTCATCTTTTAATAATTGCGATTTAAGCCTATATCCATAGCCAGCACATTTTACAACGGCACGGCTAGGCGTTGAATTTCCCCCCCATGAAAATGGAAACACCTAAGATGCCTTCATTGCCCACTACTGCAATCTCTGCAGAATTCCCGTCTTCCATTGCGTAAAGCATCGACACAATCGAATCTATTGGAAAGTATACATATTTTAGTTGCTGACTAGATTCGTACAGCACCTCACCTAGTGTCATTTTGACGGGTTCTAAATTGACAAAAATGCGATCGTATTCAGATTGAAAGAGAGCGTCGAGTAGGTGGTTTTGGCACGGATGTTGTGTGAGCATATCAATCCTTAGTTATTTGATATATTCGCTAAATATCTTTTAATTACTATACTCCAAATTGGGGAGCGCATAGGTTTTATACAGGATATAAGACGCACATATATTTTAAAAAAAGGATTACATTACTGGCTCAGTCACCTTAATAAGATTTTTATAATTCGAAACCGCCATTTACCAACTCAAGAAATCTCCACTCGAAAAGTCGTTTTTCTTTAGTGGATGATGGTGAAGCTAGCTTTCGCGAGGAGATGCAATGAGTAAAAGCACCGATAGTTCTGACATTATTCCTACACCTAAACAGGAAACAACAGCACCTTCTTCAGTTAGATACACAGAAGAAACGGTAATAAGTGTATTGTATTGGACACCAAGCTTATTGTCTTTTCGCACAAGTCGCAACCCAAATTTCCGCTTTACACCTGGACATTACGCGCGTCTTGGCCTAGATCGTTGTGAAGGCAAAGTTGTATGGCGACCATTTTCATTGGTGTCTGGTCAGGATGACGATTATCTTGAATTCTTAGCCATTCTAGTCCCCAATGGTGAGTTTTCAGAACAATTAGCAGATACACGTGTGGGCGATACCATTCAAGTGGATAAAGCTAGTTATGGCTTTATGACCATGGATGGGTTCGCTCCAGGTAAAGATCTTTGGCTACTGGCGACAGGTACTGGAATTGGTCCTTACTTATCCATTTTACGTGATGCGACTACATGGAATGCATTCGAAAATATTGTATTAGTGCATAGCGTGCGTTATGCGAACGAACTTGTATACCAAGACGATATAAAAGCAATTATTCAAGCGCATTCAGTTGATAAATTTTCTATACGTTTGCGATATATTCAAGTGGTAACGCGCGAACTTCAGCTTAATGCGTTATCGGCACGTATTCCACAATTGATTGAAGACGGTCAACTAGAACTTACAGCTGGTTTACCACTAGCGTTAAATCGATCTCGAATAATGGCGTGTGGCAACCCAGAAATGATTCGTGAAGTTCGTGCACTATTGACTGCTAAAGGTTTTCAAACCAATCGTCGCGCATCTCCGGGTCAACTTGCATTTGAAAACTACTGGCTTATCAAGCCATAAATCAACGCATTGCATAGAGATTATGTGTTTATAATTTCTCCACCATTTGGGTGTAACACTTGTCCAGTCATATAAGATGCATCGGTCGATGCAAGAAATACATAACATGGGGCGACCTCACTAGGTTGTCCTGCTCTACCCATTGGCGTATTTGTACCAAACGCTTTCACTTCTTTGGAAGTAAAGCTCGACGTAATTAATGGTGTCCAAATAGGCCCCGGTGCTACAGCATTAACATAGATACCTTTTTTGATTAACATTTTTGATAAAGAGCGAGTAAAAGTCACAATTGCGCCTTTAGTTGCGGAGTAATCTAAAAGATGTTCACTACCTCGATAAGCGGTAACAGAAGCAGTATTAATGATAGAACTCCCTTTTTTAAGATGGGGAAGGGCGGCGCGAATGATATGAAAAAATGGAAAAACATTTACCCGAAAAGTATCCTCTAATTGTTTAGCGTTAATATCTTCTACACTCACTTGCGGAAAATGTTCTGCTGCATTGTTTACTACAATGTCAATTTTCCCAAAATGTTTGATGGTTTTCTTAATGATAGATTTACAAAACTGTACACTTCGCAAGTCACCTGCAATCAAATGACAACGTCTTCCTGATTCTTCAATAATTTTCTTAGTTAACGCTGCATCTTTATGTTCATCAAGATACTGAATGGCGATATCAGCACCTTCTTTTGAAAATGCAATGGCCACTGCACGCCCAATTCCACTGTCTCCTCCTGTGATAATAGCAACCTTATCCTTTAGTTTTTCACTACCGATGTAGTGAGGTTTTATGTATTCTGGTTCGGGGTTCATTTTGTACTCATCCCCAGGTTGATGTGATTGTTGTTGAGGTTTGTTAAATTTCTTTTTAATTGTCATCTCATGCTCCATTAAAAATGTTTTCCCCACTTTTAATATGGTCTGTTTGAATTATCACACCCAACATTCATACAACAAGT
>NCGC01000128.1 GCA_002281475.1 Methylophilales bacterium 28-44-11 | reverse complement strand
GCGGCCACATTACCATTGGCTGCCGCATGGCCCAAATACGTGCCATACCCTGGCACTTCTAACTTAAAGTCATAACTGGCATAGCTACCCTTACTGTGCTCAGGTTTCAATTTCATCGTCACGGTACCTGTGTATTGTCCTTCATGAGCGTCGTCACCCGTACACGAATAGACACCACTGAAATCTGCGTAGGGTTGTGCTGGCTTGGGTAAGCTTTTTTCTGCATAAGCCGACGTTGCAAAAACGAATAAAGCGATTGTTAACATAGTTATTTTCATCATGTCATTTCCAATTTTTTTAGCATGATACGTCAGTTTAATGTGTAGTTCTACCAACAAAAAAGCGGGCGTACGCAATGGCACTCCCGCTTCTAAAGCACGTTAAGAAAAATTATGCTTGTTTACGACGACTTGCGAAACCTAACAAACCTAAACCTGCCAATAACATGGCATATGTTTCTGGCTCTGGCACCACAGCTACATTATCAAACCACAATGCCGAGGTCACATTGTAATCATTGACATCAACCACACCAAACGCCAATGTCACTGAAGATGCGGTATTGAATGTTTGGTTGAATGTTTGAAAACCAGTGGTGTAAGCATATGGCAATGAGCTGTTGGCTGCATCCAATGGCGTAGCTAACGTTGTCAATGCACCATTGATGCTAACAAATGCATAGTCTGCGCCTGTGCTTGACTCATTTGTAAAGAAATTCCAGTTGAATGTCAGCGTATCACCTGCATTGACATTGAATGTTTGCTTTAACACAGAGCCTTCAAATGCAAAATTGTCATTGCTATCTAAAGCACCTAATGGAATGCCAATAAAATCTTCAACCCCACCCACTACAGCCACTTCGGCAGCTGCATTACCTGATGCATTGAAAGCACCTGCCGCCTCTGGGAAGTCATCTTCAAAGTCAACTGAAGCTGTGGTCATCAAAATGGCACCCGCTTGCAAATTAACATCACCTAAAGCGCTCCAACCGTTTAAACCACTGTTAAAGCTACCATTAGTCACCGCCATTGCGTTGCCGGCAAATAATATCGCCAATACTGTTGCAATCGTTATCCCTTGTTTTTTCATGTTCATGATGCGTCCTTTTAAACTAAGTATTTAATGAGAGTTAATTAAAGTCACGTGCTGCTGACATTTGGTGAGCCACCAAGCCTTTTAAAGTTACTAATGGACGGAAAGTACCCGCACCACTTGGGCCATCAGCATCTACTTGCACACTGACACCACCAGATACATCGACAAAGCGAACATAGCCATCAACCACTGGCATAGCGCCTGCATAACCAGCTTTGGTTAACACCGCTGTGACATTGAGTTTGTCGGCATGCAAAGTAAAGTCAGTGATGATGTCGCCTGCATCGCGCATGTCGTTATACACAAACACATCAGCACCTGCGCCACCTGTCAGCGTATCTGCACCTGCAGCACCTACCAACGTATCGTTACCATTGGTACCCACTAACGCGTCACGACCTGCTGTACCTGTTTTAGTCACACCTGGTGTCACTGTTGCAATCGCAACATCCACCAAACGACCTTGGGCATCGTATTGATTCTCTAAGCCGTACGCATTGGTTGTGATTTCATCACCATCCGCTGCATTTAAACGACCTAATCCGCCACCCGCTTTGGGAGTTTGAATGTAGTTGGCTAACGCTTCTTGATAAGTAATGGTGAATGGGCTGTTTTCAAACTCGACACTATTCACTGCGAACGGAAAGCCGTCACCACCATTTGCAGTAAAGTCGATCGTCGCAAATGAAAAGGTACGTGTGGTATTGACCACTGCACCGTTATCAATCAACACTGTGCCGTCGTCTAACACCACTCGCAAAATACGGTTACCTGTACCTTGTGTAGTACGTGCTGTGTTATTGCTCTTATAGGTAATAGTGAGACCAGACACTTGCGCATAACGACCATTGGCACGACCAGTTGGGCTAGTGTCCGCATACGCATGTTCAAGAATATCTTTTAGTTGCGTTGCATTCATGCTTGGCGCGCGTTTGACCAAATTGGTGAAGGGCAAAACGTTGAAAGTATCACCCACAGACACATTACCCACATTGGCAATATTGGTACGAATACCACCACCATTTTGAATCGCCACATCAGCGTTGCCTGCAAAGCGCATTGCGTCCGCCACTAAATTACCTAAACCAGTTTCTGCATTACGCACACCTGCCACAAATACACATGGGGCTGGCGTACAAGTCGTATGCGTGGGGCCGTTTAATTTGACTGCCGTAGTACCAATAATCTGTGCATTCAATGCCGCAATGTAATTATTGATCGGGGTCACTACATTGTTAAACAAGGTTGTATCCCCTACGACTTTGTCAGCATCTGCAGCTGCGCCGGTGACTCGTATCATGCGAGTGCTGTCAATGCTGGCCAATGCCCCAGTAGTGTCATCAATCGTCAGATTCACTTCACCGACATAGCGGTTACCAAAGTGGCCTGTTAATACCGGCACTTGTTTTCCAGCCATGTCTGTTGCATAGACAGGATGAGTATTAAAGCTTGGTGCAACACCACCATTAATCACTAAATCATCTGGATCTGTCATTAACTCATGGCCACCACCTGACACCACAATATCCACCCCAGTCAGTGCAGGTACCACGGTGTTAATTTCATTGGCTGCGTTTTGTAAATGGCTCATCAACACGATGGTGTTCACACCCTCGGTTTTTAAGCGATTGACTTCAGCTTGAATAATAGGCACCAAAGCCATTAAGTTTTGCTGCTCAGTATTGCTTGCACTGTAGCCCAGTAAATTCACTGCACCAGGGGATGAAATAGAAGGAAGCAAAGGCGTTGTTGCGCCCACAATACCAATTTTTTTACCATTAGAAGTCGTCACCACTTTAGATGGTGCAACCACACCTGATGTTTTTAATGCACTGAAATCTGCTGTGGCATCAAAATTTAAATTGGTAGATAAATAGGTAGTACCCGTTACTTTTGCATAACGTGCTGCAATGGCTGGGCCTAAATCGAACTCGTGATTGCCAAATACTGTGGCATCAAAACCGATTTGGCGCATGGCAATTGCGTCGTAGAAATCTTGCCCGCCATCTGTATAGGCACTGGCCAAATTATCTAAACTGGCCGTAAAGCGTGGGCCTGGTAAAAATGCATCGCCTGCGTTTAATTTCAATACAAAGCGGCCATTACTGGCAGCTGTGGTTTCTGCATTTTTAATCACAGTGGCTAAACGATCGATACCACCATAAAATGAAATGGCTTGGCCTGCGTTGTCACGCAAGTTACCTTGCGCGGAGAGCAACCAACTCTCTTGATCACCTACATGCAATAAAGTGACGCCCTCTGCAAATGCAGCATTGGCAGCAAACAGCATGGTGATGCTAAATGCTAATTTTTTGATTCTTAACATACAATTCCCTTTAAATTAATTGAATGAATTATTGTTTACGACGAGCAGAAAAACCCATGATGCCTAAACCAGCCAACAACATGGCATAGCTTTCTGGTTCCGGCACAGGAGCAACCGCGCTGCCTGATACCGTGACCATATCAAAGCGCCATGTGCCGCTAGTCGCGTAATTGCTACTAGCGTTAGCTGGCGCATAAGCAGAGGTATTGGGTGCAAATGCACTCACGATACGAAACGCAAAACTAGCGTTGTTGTCTGCACCAGCAATGGCAGATAAATCAATCGTGCGTTGGTTAAACCATGTATCGCCTGCGTTGCCATCAAACAAAGCAAAGTCGATAAAATTGGTGCCATCTAATGAATATTGAAACTGCTCATAACGTGAGCTGGTGTTGCTGTGGCGCAAATCGTAAGCCACTGCAACATCTTCAAAACCCAAGGTGCTTACATTAAATTGCACGCCTGATAGCTTGTTGTTAGTGCCTTGCGCTGCATAGGTCAGCGTGCTCAAGCCTGTATCATCGACTGTCACAGGGTCAGATGAACCGCCATTAGACGAACCACTGGCAAACGTTTGTGTCACGCTGCCTAACGTATTTAAGCTACCTACACCCACGCTAGCAATCAAAGAACCAGTAGTCGTGCTTGCATCCGCTGGCACAGAGTTAAAATTCCATTGTGTAATGTCTGCCGCTTGAACGTTACTTGCTGCCAACATCGTCAATAACAAAATACTTTCTTTACGCATGTTTATTTCTCCCAAATCAAATCATCAAAATAAATAAAACTAAAATTTCAACACTGCATCGTTACTTTTGCCTTACAACCTCATTACCAAACAAAATCGCGCGCTACATCGATACTGCTTACACTCACTGATTTCAATGTGGCTAATGTTCTAAAGGCGCCTGCGCCATTTCCATCCGCATCGATTTGTAGCGTTAATTGGCCTGCAATCATGGTGAGTCTTGCGTAGCCGTCATTAAATGGATTGGTACCTGTGTAGCCAATGCTATCCAACAAACCAGCCAGGCTGATTTGGTCGACTTGTGGCGTAAAGTCGGTGATAGT
>NCGC01000127.1 GCA_002281475.1 Methylophilales bacterium 28-44-11 | reverse complement strand
CATTGATTTTATTGAATAAATTATTATTTCAATAATTTGACAAAAAAATATTTAATAATTTTTGGAACATTTGTTAATAAATTGTAACTAATATGTTGCAATTAGAAACAACTTGTTTTATATTGCATTCCTCACATGAAAATGTGATGAAAAGTATGCTCTAAGATTAAGGTAATCGCTAGACCTAGTTAGTGCCTTAAAATTTGAGACAGCTTTCAATTAACCCTTAGTAATATAACTTTGGAGATCAACATGCAAGTTAACAAAATCAAATTAGCTTTAGGTTTAGTTGCAGCAACTATGGCAATGCCAATGGTTGCATCAGCAGCAGCAGACCAAGAAGCAGCAATGGCAAATGCCAACAACTGGGCTCACCCACGTGGTCAGCACAACAACCAAGCTTACAGTACATTAGCGCAAATCAACAAAGGTAACGTTAAAAATCTGAAAGCTGCTTGGACATTCGCAACCGGTGTAAACCGTGGTCACGAAGGTTCACCAGTAGTTGTTGGTAACATGATGTATGTACATACAGCATTCCCAAACAACGTATACGCTCTTGACTTAAACGACAATCAAAAAATTGTTTGGTCATATTTCCCAAAACAAGATCCATCAGTACAAGCTGTTCTGTGTTGCGATAACGTTTCACGTGGCTTAGGTTACGGCGACGGCAAAATCTACCTTCAACAAAATGATGGTAACTTAGTTGCTTTAGATGCAAAAACAGGTGCAAAACAATGGTCAGTATCAAACGTTGATCCAAAAGTTGGCGCGACTAACACAAACGCTCCACACGTAATCAAAGACAAAGTATTGACAGGTTGTTCTGGTGCTGAGTTCGGTGTACGTTGCTTTATCGCAGCATACAACTTAAAAGACGGTTCTTTAGCATGGAAAGCTTACTCAACAGGTCCTGATGCTGAAGTTATGATTGGTGCTGATTTCAACTCTGCTAACCCACAATACAGCGCACTATCAGTTTACCAAGACGTAAACGGTGGTAACAAACAAGGCGGTTCTTTCAAAGCATTGCCAGCTGACCAAATCAAAGGTGGCGAAAAAGAGTTAGGTACACGTACATGGTTGAAACCACAAGCAGTTAAAGATGGTTGGCAAAATGGTGGTGGCTCTGTATGGGGCTGGTGGCCATATGATGCACGTACAAACTTAGTGTACTACGGTACAGGTAACCCATCAGTATGGAACCCAGATGTACGTCCAGGCGACAACAAATGGTCTATGACTATTTTCGCTCGTGACTTAGACACTGGTGTTGCAAAATGGGGCTACCAAATGACTCCACACGATGAGTGGGATTATGATGGTATTAACGAAGTAATCTTGTTCGACAAAGGTGGCAAAACATACGCATGGCACCATGACCGTAACGGTTTTGCGTACACTTTCGCTGCAGGTACAGGTTCATTAGTAGCTGCTGAAAAAGTACACCCATTCGTTAACTGGGCTACACACGTTGATTTAAAAACAGGTGTTCCACATAAAGATCCAAAAGCTTCAACTCACCAAGACTACAATGCTAAAGGCGTTTGCCCAGCTGCATTGGGTACTAAAGACCAACAACCAGCTGCATACTCACCAAAAACAGGTTTAGTATACTCACCATTGAACCACGTATGTATGACATACGAGCCAGTTGAGTCTAAATACGTTGCTGGTCAACCATGGGTTGGTGCTACTTTAACTATGTTTGCTGGTCCTGACGGCGTAATGGGTGGCTTTGCTGCTTACGATCCAATGACCAACAAAAAAGTTTGGTACAACAAAGAGAAATTCTCTGCTTGGGGTGGTGCTTTAACAACTGCTTCAAACTTAGTGTTCTACGGTACTTTAGATCGTTGGTTTAAAGCTGTTGATGCACAATCAGGTAAAGAACTTTGGAAATTCCAAGTTGGTTCTGGCGTGATTGGTAATGCATTCACATACGGTCACAAAGGTAAACAACACGTTGGCGTGCTATCAGGTATCGGTGGCTGGGCTGGTGTAGCGATGAACCTTGGTATGACTAACGACACAGACGCACTTGGTGCTGCTGGTGGTTACAAAGAGTTAACAAAATACAATGCTGCTCCTGGCGGCGGTGCATTATCAGTATTCTCACTATAATTTAAGCATTGCTTAAGTTGGAACGTTAATACGTTAACTCAGCTTTAATTAGCTAAGAACACCCCACTTCGGTGGGGTGTTTTTTTATTTGCGTAAAAATAACTATGATGTATACAGATTAGTATGCTTTAGGTGTTTTATTTGGTTACAATGCACCTTCGCAATTTACTTCAAAAGAACTTTTGCAGTAAGTGGTGCTCTGACTAGTGTGTGACAAGAGTATGTTAACTTACATAATATGAGGATTAAAATGATGTTAAAACAACTAAAGGGGTTATTGGTCTGTTTAGTGTTCGCAACCAATTACGCGTCAGCAGCTGATTCTATTGAGCAAGTGTTAGACCCAGCTGTGCTCCCATCATTAAATGCAGATGAGGGCAGGATTGGCGAGGTTCGCCGCGTTACTGATGATACAGAGTTTAAAGTATGTTCAGACCCAGACAACATGCCATACTCTAACCTGAAACAAGAAGGGTTTGAGGATAAAATTGCTCAGGTTTTGGCAAATGATCTAGGAAAAAAACTGACATTTGCTTATGCGTACAATCGTCAAGGCTTTTTAAGAAATACTATTAATGCAATGCGTTGCGATGTCATTATTGGTACCACATCAGATTACGATGCATTAAGAACTTCAAAACCCTATTACCGCTCTGGACATGTATTTGTATGGCGTAAAGACAGTGGTTTTAATATTACCAATTGGGATTCACCAGATTTAAAAAAAGGTGTGATTGGTGTCATTGGCCAGAGCCCAGCGACCATTCCTCTAAGAGATCATGATTTAATTGGCTATTCAAAACCATACCGTATGCAACGAGATTTAAACTTACCAACTAGTTTTATGATTGATGACTTGGCTAAAAAAGAAATTGATGTTGCAGTGATGTGGGGTCCAATTGCCGGCTACTACGCTAAAAAATCACCTGTGCCTATGGATTTAGTGTTTATTCCTGAATACAACAATGTCGATTTAAAAGGCAAAGAGTACTGGAACATTTCTGTGGGTGTACGCAAAAAAGACAAAGCGCGCATGGCTGATATAGATGCAGCTTTAGAACGTAATAAAGATAAAATTGCCAAGATTTTAGCCGATTACGGTATACCAACTGTGCCTGTAGTTGAAGGTGACAGTGTGTTCAAAAAAAGTAATTAATTTAAGTGTTTAGGGTGACACTTTTTTAAAAAACAAGTAGAATCTCGCGATTGTTTGATAGCAGATATTTGTGAATAAATTGTGTCAACCAAACAAGTAATAGTTCGTTAAATGATCATACGTTGAGCAATGCGCTTAGCATGAACAAAACGTAACTCATTTTTGTGATATAGATTAGGAGATAACATGTTAGGCAACAAAGCATTAAAGTCAACCTTGTTTGTAAGTATGTTGACATTAGCAGGTCTTACACTTTCGTTTCAAGCTAGTGCGGCATGTGATTTAGTTTCAACTAAAGACGGTAGCCCATTAGTCATTAAAGCAGTTGACACAGATACACCTCAAGCAAAAGAGTTTTTAGCTACGTGTATCAATCCATACACAAAAGCGTTTGCAAAAGACCCTGAAGCAGCTAAAGCAGGTAAAAAGAAATTTGGTTATTATTCATGTACGCAATGTCATGGTCCTAACGGTGGCGGTCAAGTTGGTCCAAACATCAATGACAGTACTTGGCAGTATTCAAAACATGTAACAGACAAAGGTATTTTTGAAACGATTGCTGGCGGTAGTAACGGTGGTATGTTTGCATGGCACAACCAATTAGGTAACCCAGAGAACTTAGCTACAGATGATATTTTAAAAATAACTGCATGGTTACGTACGCAATACAAAGGCGGTGGTGACACTCCTTGGTTAAATGAAACACCTAAAAAATAGTAAATACGCATGTAACTGAAAGGTTGCAATGTTGTAACAAAATCAAAAGGTTGCTGTATAATTACAGTAACCTTTTTTTATTTAATGCAGCATAATTTACACACATAGGGGTAGATGATGAATAGTTTGAAATTTGGCATTGGTTTAACCATGCTTATTGCTTTTTTAACAGCTTGTAATTCAGAAAACAGCACAAGTGCGACTGAAGGTAGCGCAACAGAATCTACATCTGCTTCAAATGTTAAATCTATTGAATTTGTTGATACACAAGAAGGAAAACCTTTAGTGATCGATGCTGCTTTATTCGATACACCTGCAGCTAAAGAGTTTTTAACTACAGGCAATAATGTATATATTGGTAACGAAGAAGCAATAGCAAAAGGCAAGAAAGTATTTCAATTATATTCATGTACACAATGTCATGGTCCAGAAGCCAAAGGCCAAGTAGGTCCAGGCTTAACTGGCCCAAATTATAAATACCCTAAAAATTCAACAGATAAGGGTATGTTTGAAACAGTATGGCATGGCACTAATGGTGGTATGGGCGCGAA